>JACVRN010000067.1 GCA_014534425.1 Pyrinomonadaceae bacterium | reverse complement strand
TCTCCAAACTCTCCACGCCCGAGCGCAATCTCGTTAAGAACGGCTTCTATGCTCCTACCAAAGCGGAAGAGTTGAAGTGCCCTGACCTTGAGATAGACGTGCTGGTCTCTTATGAAGACGTGACGCGGCGCGTGCAGGGCGCTGTCAAACAGGGAAGCTCGGATAAGGAAGCCAACGACCAGCGCCGTGCAGAGATTGCACAGATTGAGAGCGAGTCGAAGCAGAAAACGGGCCTTGCCAGCAACGTCGTCATGTTCTATAGCGGCGGCGAGTACTGGCTCTATCGTTTCAAGAAGTACACGGACGTTCGCCTTGTGTTTGCTCCCGAAGAGCAGATAGCTTTCTTCGGCGGCGACTATGACAACTTCACTTACCCGCGCTATTGCCTGGACATCACCTTCTTCCGCGTCTACGAAAACGGCCAGCCAGCAAGAACGGATAATTACTTCAAGTGGTCAAAGGCAGGCCCTGCTGACGGAGAGTTCGTGGTGCTGTCAGGCACGCCAGGTTCCACGGACAGGTTGATGACGGTCGCGCAGCTTCAATACCAGCGCGACGTAGGCAATCCTCTACAGATGCGCGTCTGGACTGCGAGGCGGGATGCGCTCGTGCGCTACAGCGCGCAGGGCGCGGAGCAGGCACGGCGCGCAGGCGCAGCACGTCGCTCGCTTGAGAATTCCATCAAGCGTCTCACGGGTCAGCAGGAAGGCTTGATGAAGCCGCGCATGTTCGCAAAGAAGGAGGAGGAAGAGCGAGCCTTGCGCGCGGAGGTCTCGCGCCGCCCTGAGTTGCAGCGTGAGTTCGGCGCGGCCTGGGACGAGATAGCTTCGGCTTACAAAGAGCTTCCAGTTATGGCAAAGCGCATTGCCTTCAGCAGTCTTGAGCCTGCGCGCCTGAGTTCCATAGCGACTTCAATCGTTCGCTACAGCGAGGAGGTAACGAAGCCGAACGCGGAGCGCTATGCGGAGTACAGAGACAACCGCCTAGAATCATTGAAGCTGAATCTGTTCTCAAGCGCTCCGGTGTACGCGGACATGGACGAGGCAGTGCTGGCCGCGTGGCTCGCGGAGTCGCAGAAGGCTCTGGGCGCGGACGACCCCTTCGTGCGCGCCGCGCTGGAGGGAAAGACGCCAGCCGAAGTCGCCAAAAGAGTCATCACGGGAACGAAGCTCGCGGACGTTGCCGTGAGAAAAGCTTTGATAGAGGGAGGCCGTGAGGCTGTGGCAAAGTCTGACGACCCCTTAATCGTGCTGGCGCGACGGGTCGAGCCAATCATCAGAGAGCTTCGCGTGTGGAACGAGACGAAGATAAAGAGCGTGGAGGCGAGCGCGGGGCAGAAGATTGCGGGCGCACGCTTCTCTGTTTATGGAAAGAGTATCTACCCGGACGCGAACGCGAACCTTCGATTGAGCTACGGCAAAGTCCTGGGCTATGAAGAGGACACAACGCTGGTGCCTTACAAGACGACCTTCTACGGCCTGTACGACCGCGCCGAAGGCTTTGGCGAAAAGCCTCCCTTCAATCTGCCGCAGCGCTTCAAAGATAAGAGGGCCGCGCTTGACCTTTCCACGCCTCTGAATTTCGTTTACACGGCGGACACCATAGGCGGCAACTCCGGCAGCCCAATCATCAACCGCAACGCGGAGATTGTCGGCCTCAATTTCGACAGCAACATACAGAAGCTGCCGAACCGTTACTGGTACGTTGACGAAACGGAAGGAGGCCGCGCCGTAGCCATACACAGCCTTGCCATCACGGAAGCCTTGCAGAAGATGTACGGCGCGGGTGAGCTTGTCAAAGAGATACTGGGGCAGTGATTAAAGAGATGAAGATAGCGGCCCTCTTGCTCTTCAGTATTCTGTCTGCGGGCGCGGCGAGCGCGGGGTGGGTTCCGCAGGCTAGCGGCGTGACCGTGAGGTTTCGCGGGGTGAGCGCGGTCAGCCGGAGTGTGGCGTGGGCAAGCGGCGACAAGGGAACTTACGCGCGCACGGTGGACGGCGGCATGACCTGGCGGGCCGGAGCGGTGCCGGGCGCAACCGAGCTTGATTTCCGAGACGTTGATGCTTTTGACGCCGACACGGCTTATCTGCTTTCAATAGGCGAAGGCGAGAAGTCAAGAATCTATAAGACGACTGATGGCGGGAAGAGTTGGACGTTGCAGTTCAAGAGCAACAGGCCGCAGGCTTTCTTTGACTCTATGGCCTTCTGGGACAGAGACCACGGCATAGCCGTGAGCGACCCGGTCGAAGGGCGCTTTCTTATCATCACAACTTCGGACGGAGGGCGTACGTGGAAGGAGATGCCCGCCGACGGGATGCCGCAGGCTTTGCAGGGCGAAGGAGCGTTCGCCGCGAGCGGCACCTGTATAACGGTCGAGGGCAAGCGAAACGTCTGGTTCGGCACGGGCGGGCCTGAAGGCGCGCGTGTCTTTCGCTCAACCGACGGAGGCCGCACATGGACTGTCGCAAAGACGCCCGTGATAAGCGGCAAGGCTGCCGGAATCTTCTCCGTAGCGTTCTGGAATGCTAAGCAGGGCGTGGTCGTTGGCGGCGATTACACGAAAGAGCGCGAGGCCAGGAATAACGTGGCCGTGACCAGCGACGGCGGGCGAACGTGGTCGCTTATTGATGGACGAGCGCCGGACGGCTACAGGTCGTGCGTCGTCTTTGTGCCCGCCGCTAAAAAGCCAACGCTCGTGACCGTAGGCCCTTCCGGCTCCGATTATTCTCTGGACGAAGGAAGAAGCTGGACAAGCATCGGCACAGAGGGTTTCCACAGCACAAGCTTTAAAAGTTTAAGCGCAGGCTGGGCCGTAGGCGAAGCGGGCCGCATCGCTATGTATCAAGGAAAAAATTAACAGGGATGGACAGGATAAGACAGGATAGAAGAAGAGCTATTGCTTTATCTTTATCCTAACAATCTTGTCTATCCCTGTTAATTTTTTCTTCTTAAGCTACAGAATAATCCTTTAAGTATTCACGAAGGCGCGCTCGCTCATCCGTGTTCATCTTCTCTATCTGCGCGCCTATAAGGTAATTTCCATCCTGAGATTGTTCATAGTGCATGGGGCGGGCGTAAATCTCCACGGGGCCTGCGGGGATGGCTACCACGATTCGCAGGCGGTAGTCTTTGGCGGCCATGTAGCTTTCGTTGACATGAGAGCCTTCGACTTTGAGCATCAGTCCGTGCTCGCTGATATTCAAAGTCCTGCCCATAAAGGTCAGAGGCAGATAGTTCGCGGGAAGCTTTCCATCCAGAACAGTCGCTATGAAGAGCAGGTGTGCGATGTGTTTGATGGGGAAGCGCGGCGCTTGACGGCGATCGCCTGTAATCACAGATGTCATAAGTTGTCTCTAACGAATCAGATTTGAACGCGAAATCTTGGGCTAGCGGCCCTGTACCTTTCGCTCTCTAAAGAAGAGGAAGAGCGGCAGGGCCGAAGAGACGCCTACCAGTAGATTGCAGAGAACGTAGAGCCACAGGTTCTTCATACGCAGCCTGCGCCCTTCGGAAAAGACGAACAGCCAGAGCACAAACGACGACACGATAACATCCAGCCCGAAGAAGGCGGAAGCGTGCGTCTGAAAAAGCTGCCTGAAGAGCAAGGGCACGTCCAGGCCATACGTCATCAGAAACGGGAAGAGTTGCGAGAGCGGCAACGTAGTGCCCAGGACGAACGCAATCAGATAGAGCCACTGCATAAAAGGGCCTCCGCAAGCTGAAAGGTTAGACGCGTAGCGCCGTAGAGCAAGGGCGCGCGAACTAAACATTAGACCGCGCGAAGTATACTCGAATCGGGCGCTCTTTTACTCGCCTTCGCTCAAAGAGTAGGCAATGAGGCGATTGTCCCTGGCCGTGTAGAGCAGGCGTGTGGTCTCGTCTGAGATGAATCGTTCGTCCGGGTCGTCCAGTCGAATCTGTCTTTCCGTGCGGCCCGTGTTGATGTTGACGCCCGCTAGGCCGTGCCCGCCGCTTCTGCCCTTGAGGTCTGTGTAGAAGTAGAGCCATTGGCCGTGAAGCGCCGCAAGACGGCGACGATGCCAGAGAAAGCGCGAGAGCTTTTCTAACTGAGTGGCCGGGTCAAGACGGTCTAGCAGCCTCTCTTCAACGTCCGAGGCCGAAGGGCGCGGAACATTTATACGCGGCGTCGAAATGGATGAAGAAGAAGAGCGTGCGCGCGAAAGAGCGCCGTAGGTCGAGAGCCTTTCCCTGACATACTCGCGCGAGTAGTTTGCGGCCATGTCCGTGATGTTCGCAGCCGTGACATGCGACACCAGCCCTGACCAGCGTATGCTGCTGATGGTTGTAGCCAATCGTAGCCCACGGTAGGCGGTCATGGCTGCGCCGCCGTAGCGAAAGTAGAGCGAGGCTGCACGCGCGGCAATCGCCGCAACCGTTCGCAGAAGCCCTCGGCCCGGCGCAGTGTGACGCTCGCGCCAGATTTCTCGTCCATCCGAAGGCGAGAAGGCTGCAACCTCGTTACGCCCGCCGACCACAATCTCGTTTCGCTCGTTGAGCAGCACGAAGGCCGCCTGCTCCAGACGGTGCGAAACTTTCAAACGGCGCTTTCCTGTCTGCGCGTCTATGAAGATGAGGTCGTCGCGGTCTGCCACTACGATTGTGGAAGCATCCGGCAAGGCCATGTTGGTGATGCCCTTGTCCGCTCCCTTGTAACGCCAGAGCACATGGCCGTCCGAAACGTCTATGGCGCTGATGCCGTAGGGGCCGCGCTCCACCGTCTCGCCGTCTTCTAGGCTTGCGAACCTGCCGCCCGTTCTGACAAAGAGCCTTTGACGAGCCAGAATCATCTCCGGCGTCAGCCCCAAATCTTTCGCCTCCCAACGGGTTTCACCATCAGAGCGAGAGATGGCGCGAACGCGACCTCGACCGGAAACGTAGATGTAGCCTTCGTCCGCAACGGCGTCAGATTCGGTGAGCGCCAATCCCTCTTCGTTGATGCGAAACTTCTCGCGCCTGCGCTCCTTTCCCGTTTCGGCTTCGAGCGAGGTCAGCCCTTCGTAGAAGAGATAAAGACGGCCATCCATGAACGCGGGCGGGTGATAGTTGTCCAGCGTGTAAGGCACGTCCTTTTGCTCGTCTTCGCTCCAGATGGCGGGCATCATCTCGACTTCGCTCTCAAGCTGGCGCGACCAAAGCTCCTTGCCCGTGGCAAGATTGAAGACGTGCACTTCCGGTCGGCGCTTGAATCCGGCACGCGCGCGGCCCTTGGCATCACGCGCCATGACGACGGCGACCAGATTCGATTCCGGGTCAAAGGTCATCTGCATGACGCCGCCGCGCACTTTGTCGCTGCGCCAGATGGAATCGCCAGTCATTAAATCTACCGCTTCAAGACGAGTCTTTTCGCCGCGCTCCAGGCTCAGCAACAAAATGTCCGTCCCCGGCACAGGCGCGACATCCGTTTCGTCAACGCGCGCGTCCTTGCGCCGCCACAACACGTCGCCGGTTTCGGCGTCCACAGAGTAAAGCGACTTCTCCGTCCCCACGATTAACGCTCCCAACTCCGTGGCCTGATAAAATCGAACCTTTCCATCTAGCCTGGTTGACCATCGCTGCGGTGCAGCCTGTACTTCATGAAAGCAAGCGGCACAAAAGAGAAGCACGAGCGCAAAGGATGCGAGCGCTCTCTTTGACAACTTCTGTGTAGAAATGGTGGTACGAATTAAAAGCATTGCTATATTATTCCCCTATGGATAATAAAGATTCAAGCGACCCTGCGGGCCTGACTGTTAAAGTAAACATCTTCGACCAACTCTACAGCCTTCGCTCTCCGAAAGGCGAGGAGCACGTACGGCAGATAGCCGAAGTGGTGGACGAGCGCATGCGTCAAATCGCCGCGCACACCACCACGTTCGAACTCTCTCGCATAGCCGTCCTCGCAGCCCTCAACATAGCCGACGAACTGCAAGACCTGAAGGCGCGAGCGCAAGCAAAGACGGACGCTCCGCTTTCTTCCGTCTCAACCGAGGCGGGCGAAGAAGCAGAGCCGAACGACTCCGCCAAAACGGAAGAGACGGGCCGCTCGCAAACATGGTTCGAGGCTATCTTCGACGCAGAAGTGCCCGTCAAAGAGCGCAGCGAAAGACTCAGCAGTCAGGTCTCCACCAAACTCCAGACGATTCGACAGGATTCAAAGGAGACAGACGCGGCGGATAAGTGAAATTAACAGGGATGGACAGGATAAGACAGGATAAAAAGAGAAAGATTGTTTCTTCTTCTTTATCCTGTCTTATCCCGTCCATCCCTGTTTGAATTCTGCTCTGATTGAATCACTACTTAATCGCTAGATGCTTCTGAAGACGCGCTGCGACCACTGGAGGGTCAGACTTTCTGATGATGATTTCCGGCGTGCGGTGCCATGCGGCGCAGCGAAGCAGTGCGGTTGCTATGTCTTTCAGTACGTCAGCGCTTGCGCGCACGTGCGGCTCCATGTGAAGCGACTTGAGTTCAAAGACTCCTTCCCTGCGATGCGCTTTCGCATCTACTCGCCCGATTAACTCTCCGCGCTGGAGTATTGGAAGCGTGAAGTAGCCGTAGCGCCGCTTAGGCTCCGGCGTGTAGCATTCCAGCCTGTAATCGAAATCGAACATGGCGCGTGCGCGTGTTCTATCCCACACCACCGGGTCGAAGGGCGAGAGAAGCGTCGTGTGTTCCATCTTTAATGAACCGGCACGCGCCGCTCTTACAAGCTTGAGATCGTCTGGATGAATAAGCGCAGGCTCGCTCCACCCTTCAACTTCTATCGAAAGCAAAGCTCCTTCTTCGGTCAGGGCGCGCACGGCCTCAAGCGTCTCTTTCATGTTGGTGCGGAAGTAGTCTGCGACCCATCTAGCCTTGGTCACTCCCAGAGCGCGCACGGCCTTTAAGGCAAGCTCGCGTCTTACATCTTCAGCCGAAGGAAGGCGTCTGTCGTCCCAATCGGGCAGGACGCGCTCTCTTAAATCGTAAACGCGCTGGAAATTTCTGCGGCGCGCAATCATCAACTCGCCTGCGGTAAAGAGCGTCTCAAGTGCGCGCTTCTCCGTCTTCCACTCCCACCATCCACCGGCCTTGCCGTCCTTGCGCTCAAAATCTGCGGCGCGCACCGGGCCGCGCTCTCTTATGAAATCCCTGAGCCAGTCAATCTCCTTTTGATGAGCCTCGGCCCACTTCTTAGGATACTTCCATCCGAGCGAATCCGCGTTCAGCATGCGGCGGCGATAAAGCGCGTAGTCCTCTACCGGCAGAAAGCATGCCTCGTGCGACCAGTACTCGAAGATAGCGCCCTCTTCAAGCAGTTCTTCCAGCCACGCGGGTTCGTAATCGCCAAGACGAGTCCACAGTACGAAGTAAGGGCTGCGCGCGACTACGTGTATGGTGTCTATCTGTAGCGCGCCCATGCGGCGAATCATCTGGCGCACGTCGCGCTTTGTCGCACGCTTCTGACGCTGGGGAATGATGCGCTGCGCCGCGAGCAACACGCTCCGCGCCTCTGCTTTGCTTAGCTGCATCGACCTAAGATAAGGGCAAGCGTGCCCGCGTGCCAAGACGTAGAAGCCTGCATAGACGCCACGGAAATTTATTTACAGAAAATTTTTTCGGTCGCTCCATCAAGCTCGTCTGAAAGCCCGCGTAAAAAGCTAAACTACTAACCCTCAGTGATTTAGTTTCCGCGCTGGGCTGCCAGCCTGACGCTTTCCCGTACGATTTTCCGGCGATTTGCTTCGGACGGCGCGTCGGCCCCGCGAAACCTCAAGAATTCCTCAAGTGCAAATCCTTAAAATCCCAGACAGTTTCGGTCGCCTTGAAGGGTGTAGCCGAAGCTAGAGCAGAAAAGGTGATTGAACTCTTTATGTACTTGTATGAGGTGCGGCCCGTAGTTCGGAAGCGCCGCTTGGATTTCCTCATGGGTTCGACTTCACAAGGACGCAGGCGGTAGGAGAATCAGGACTTCGGAAACATGCAACTAATCCTCGACAAAATAACGACTCCGCGTGAAGCGCCTACGGTCACTAGAACGCGCCTCTTAAAGGTTCTGGAAGATGGCCTCGGCAGTTGCACTTCGACCGTCATTCAGGGGCGCGCCGGAACCGGCAAGACCAGATTGGCCTTTGACTTTGCGCGCCGCTCTAACCGGCGCGTGGCCTGGTACAAGGTAGACGCTGCGGACTCAGACCTTCGCATCTTCTTTCAATACCTGGTGGAGAGCGTGCGTAGGCAGAGGCCGGAGTTCGGGCACGAAGCGCTGGCACGGCTCCTTGATGAAACCAGCACGGCTGAGGACGTGCCTCTGCTGGCTGAGGCTTTCGTCTACGAGCTTCTGGAATCCGGCGCGCAGCCGCTCCTGATAGTCATAGACGACCTTCATCTGGTTTACGACGCCGAGTGGGTAGTGCCTTTCTTCCGCAGGCTGCTTCCGCTCCTGCCTATGGACGCGCACATGATTATCACGGGCAGGAGTCTGCCGCCCGCTCCGCTCTGGCGCATGCGCTCCAAGCAGATGCTCTGCGTGGTGGAAGAGTCCATGCTGGCGTTCACAGAAGAAGAGACACGGAAGCTGTTCGAGTCCTACGGCCTGTCCGAAAGAGAAGTCAAAGCGGCGCTCGATGAAACGCACGGACGCGCTGCTGTGCTGGACGCTCTGGCTAGATTGAAAAGCGCATCCGACAGGGTCGCCGAATCAATCGCAGCCATCAAACGCCAACGAAAGCTTTCTCCAGCCTTCGGCTCATAAAATTGATTCATTTAATCAATAAATCAATCTTTGCTTCCTTTCTTTCTTGAAAGTATTTCGCTGTGATAAGCTCGGCAGGTCTTCAAGAGTCAACAAACCGCAGGCCGTTTGACGAGGGGCCAGCCGCAGAGGTAGTGCCTCATACGACGGCACAGCCCACGCACTTTATGAAGGAGACGCCCCTGTCACAGCCAGCCTTCTTTCTGCGAACGAAGCTTCTGCCGCCGAGGCCCGCGCCCTCTCTCCTTTCACGCCCGCGCCTGACGGAAAGACTCGAACGAAATCTTCAGCATCCGGTCACGCTCGTCACGGCCAACGCAGGCTCCGGCAAGACGACTCTGGTCGCAGACTTTGTGCGCGGCGGCGCGCGGCAATACGTCTGGTATCAGCTAGACCACACGGACGCAGACCCTGCGGTCTTCCTAGGCTACGTCACGAACGGAATCAAGCAGACGGTCTCAGGCTTCGGCGACGTGATGCTCTCCTATCTGCAACAGGCTGCGGATGAACTGGCGCAGCAGCCGGAGCGCGCCGTTGACGTGCTCTTAAACGAAGTCCTTGAGAAGATAGAGCAGCAACTCATCATAGTCCTTGACGACTATCATCACCTGGGCACGGACACCGCCGTTCATCGCGTTGTAGACCGCCTCATACAGTACATGCCGGACGTGATGCACCTGATTATCATTACGCGCGACATGCCGCCGCTCTCGATTGCGCGCCTGCGCTCGCACAACTCTCTGGCGGTGATAGACCGCTCGGAGCTTCTCTTTACGGATAAAGAAACGCAGGAGCTTTTCCGTCAGGTCTTCGACCTTGAGTTGACGCCCGAGCAGTTGAAGGAATACAGGGAGCGCACGCACGGATGGATTACCGCGCTCCAGCTTGTGCGACAGGTGGCGCAGCGACAGGCGCTCTCGCAGACGGAAGCTGGCGGCGCTGGCGTTGACCTTGTGGAAGTCCTGCGACAATCCGAGCGCGACATCTTTGATTACTTTGCGGAAGAGGTCTTCGCGGACGAGCCTGAGGACGTGAGGGCTTTTCTGCCGCGCCTCTCTCTTCTTGACCGCATAGAGACTAGCACCTGCCACGCTCTTTTCCCGGAAGCTAATTGCAGGAACATGCTGCCTGCGCTGGTGCGCCGCAACGTCTTCATCTCGGTCGCCGCAGACGAGCGCGGCGAAGAGTACCGGCTTCATCCTCTGTTTCAGAGTTTCCTTAGAAGACGCCTGCGCGCGGAGGTGGGTCGCGCGGGCGTGGCCGCAGAGCACGCGCGCTTCGCTGAACATTTTCTTGAGCGCGGCGTGTGGGATGATGCCATGCGTCATCTTCTGGCGGCGGAAGATTACGAGCGCGCAGCTTCAATCATAGCCGAAGAGGGAAGTCGCTGGATTACAAACGGCACGCTCTCGTCGCTGGTCTCTTATGCTGAGGCGCTGCCCGCTTCGGTGCTCGAATCGCACCCGCGCGCCTTGCTTCATCGCGCCGAAGCCGCTCGACTGCAAGGCGAGTACGACGCGGCCCAATCCCTCTTTCGTCGCGCCGTCGCGCTGCTCAACGAGAAGGGTGATAAAGAGTGGGAGGCCGAAGGTCTTCACTCTCTGGCGACGATTGTGCGCCGCCGTGGAGAGTTCGAGACGGCCTTCTCTTATCTTGACCGCGCGGTGGAGTTGACGCACGAAGGCGCGCTGGTGCGTACGAAGTGCGGCAACACTCGCGGGCTTTGCCTGCTTCTGACGGGCGAGCTTGAGGCGGCTGAGCGAGAGTTTCGCGCCGCGCTGCAACTGGCGGAAGAGCAGGGCGAAGAGCGATACAGCCGGTTGATAGCGCACAACCTAGGGCTGCCCTCTATGTTTCGCGGCGACTTTGGCGAAGCGTTGCGCTGGCTGCGGCGCATCCTGCCTGAAAGCAACGCTGCCCCGCCAGCGCCGCAGGAAGCCACAGCTCACCTGAACATCGCGCGCTGCTATTTCTATCGCGGCGACATGGCCGCTTGCGAAAAGCATCTGGATCAAGCCCTGGAGCGCAGCCAGCTATTTAATCAAACTTCTCTGCACGGCGAAATATACGAGACCTACGGCAACCTTTACCGCGAGACGGGCGACTTCGCACGCGCTGCGGAGTTCTACGAACGAGCCTCGCGCGCTCATGAAGAAGCGGGCATAGATATTACGCGCCACGAATTGCTGGACGAGCAGGCCGTGCTTTACCTACAGCTTGGCGACCTCCAGGCGGCGCGCGAGAGAATAGACAGACTCATCAATGCGCGTGAAGATGCGGGCGACAAGATGGGCGTGACGACCGCCAGCTTGGTGCGCGCTTCGATCATGCTCGCGGAAGGAAATCTTGAGGGCGCGCGACGAGAGCTTCTTCCCGCGCTCAACTACTTTCGTGAGCACCGCCTGAATTACTACGAGGCGCAGGCTTCTATGGCGCTTGCCTCCTGTGATTACAGGGCGGGCGAAGAGCGCGAGGCGCTTGAGCATCTGAGACGCGCAGTGGACTTGGCCGCGCGCTACGATTATGAGTACTGGTTAAAGCGGCAGGTCGAGCAGCATCAGGAGTTGTTCGCCAACACGGAGGCTGCGGAGTTGTTGCCCGCAGACCTTCGCGCGCTCATCAGCGCCGCGCCCCGTAGGGAGCCGGAGCCGCAAGCGCAAGCCTCGCCCGCAATCGTCGTCTCGCAGAACGCCGTCACAGACCTGACCATCAACATGCTCGGCCCCGTAGAGATTTTCCGAGACCCCGCGAGACCTCTGGCTGCGGACGCCTGGACGACGAAGCGTGCGCGCGACATCCTCTGCTACATAGCTTCAAGGCGGCATCGACGCGCCTCAAAGGATGTCATCATAGACACCTTCTGGAGCGAGGCGGAGTTCGAGGTCGTAGAGAAGAACTTTCACCCGACCATCTCACACATACGTAAGGCGCTCAACAGCAACCAGCCTTTGAAGCAGAACTTCCTGCTCTACCGCGACGGCGACTACCAGCTTAACCAGAACTTCTCTTACTGGATAGACACTGCGGAGTTCGACCGGCTCTTGAGCGAAGGCGAGGCCGCGCGACGGGCGAGAGAATTTGAGCGCTGCATTCATGCTTACGAGAGCGCCGTCACGCTTTACAGGGGCGAGTTCATGCAGGGGAGCTACGACGATTGGGTAGAAGAGCAGCGCACGTATTACCGCGAGCAATACCTTCGCATACTGGAATCTTTGGCGGCGGTCGCGCAGAAGACAGAGGACTGGCCGCGCGTGCTAGACCTGACACAGCAAATCCTGCGCGAAGACCCGTTCCGCGAGGACATACACTGCATGATTATGCGCGCCTACTCGGCCACGGGGAATCGCGCCGCCGTCAAGGAGCAGTACGAGCACCTCAAACGGCTGCTGCAAAAAGAGCTTGGCGTCGAGCCAGTGGCCGAAACGCGTAGGGTTTACAAGGAGTTGATGGGCTGATTTGAGGGAGCGCCTGTAGGCTCTCAAAGCCCATCTCAAGCCCGTATTGAACTTAACGAAAAATTGCAATCTCGACGCAATAATTTTCCGCCGGAAGTTCTCTAGAATACGCACCATAACGCTTTTCCTTGAATTGTTGAACCTCGCCTTCGATAGTGTTGGTAGGTAGCAAATGGGTAGCTGGCTTTCGAGCCGCCAATTTTCCTGAGGCCATGACAAGAAAATTATTGGTAGTCTCCAAACAGGTTTTCGCGCTCTCATTAATATTTCTGCTCGGCGTGGGCCAGGCCCTCGCGGGCATAGCCGTGACTGGAGCCGACGGCATCGCGGTGACGGGCGCGGACGGCGTCTCTTTCACAAACGTCTCCGGCATAGCGGTCACTGGCGCGGACGGCTTCCTGAGCTTTAACCCGAACGGTATAGCGGTGACGGGCACGGACGGAATTGCAGTCACAGGCGCGGACGGCGCGACCTACACCGGAGTAAACGGTATAGCCGTCACAGGCGCAGACAGCATGCAGATTGCCCGCGCCGATGGCATAGCCGTGACGGGCGCAGACGGAATCGCGGTCACTGGCGCAGACGGCACCACCTACCAGGCAAACTCCATCGTCATACGAAACGCGAACGGCGTCTCGACAATGGCAACGGACGGAATCGCAGTGACCGGCGCAGACGGCATTGCGGTCACCGGCGCGGATTCCTACACGGTCAAGCGCGCGGACGGTCTCACTACGGGCAAAGTCCAAGGCATAGCTGTGACGGGTGCTGACGGAATAGCTGTGACAGGCGCGGACGGCTCTACTTACAACATCTCTCCGAACGGGATTGCAGTTACGGGCGCGGACGGCATCGCGGTCACTGGCGCTGATGGCATCGCATTCAGGGGCGCTGACGGTGTGACTACGAAAGCAGCCGATGGCCTATCCATGACGGGCGCGGACACGAGCGCGGTTACGGATTCGGAAGCAGGCAAAGGATTGAAGAGCGTTGACCCTGAGCTAGCGCTTATGCTCGACCGCGTGACGGACGATAGCAACATCAACGCCGCCATCGTCTATCACAGGCTGCCGACCGACGCGGACATCGCAGAACTTCAGAGCCTAGGGGTTCTCGGCGGCACGCGCTTCAGAGTGCTTCCCGTCATCATAGTGACGGCCACGCGCAGACAGTTGATAGCCATCTCGCATCTTTCCAATGTTCGCTCCATCTACAGCAACCGAACGCTGCAATCGAACATAGCTCCCGTCAACACTCTGAACAGGACTGACCGGCTGCGCGCGGACAACGAGTTGGCGCGCCGCAACAACGGCCTGCCCTTTAGCGGTCGCGGCGTGACCGTTGCCGTGCTGGACACAGGGCTTGACGGCACGCATTCGGATTTCTCTGGCCGCGTGGCCCAGAACGTGAAGCTTGCGGATACGCAGAGCGCCGGAGCGGGCTTTAATTATCCAATCAACACGGAAGGGCTTCCCAACACTGACCAGGCTTACGGCCACGGCACTTTCGTGGCGGGCACGATTGCCGGAAGCGGCTCGCGCTCGGCTGGCAAGTATCAGGGCGTTGCGCCGGGAGCGCGGCTGGTTGGATTGAGCGCGGGCGATTTGACGCTCTCCTTTGTCCTGACGGGCTTCGATTACCTGCTTGAGCGCGGCGCGTCGCTCGGCGTCCGAGTCATCAATTGCAGCTTCTCCGCCAACACTGTCTTTGACGTGAATGACCCCGTGAACGTCGCTACACGGATGCTGACCGATAGCGGCATCACAGTGGTCTTCTCCGCAGGCAACACAGGCTCAGGTCTTAACACCTTGAATCCTTATGCGGTCGCGCCGTGGGTCATAAGCGTGGGCGCGACGGATGCGAATGGAAAGCTCGCGGACTTTTCTTCGCGCGGCGCGTTCGGAAGCTCTCTGTTCCGTCCCACGCTGGTTGCGCCGGGTGTGGCGGTCGTTGCGCCGCGAAGCACCACGAGCGCAACGGGCGCGCTTGGATTAGCAACCGGCAGCGACCTAGCCCAGCTTTCAGCGTCGGAGGCTCCGTACTACACGACCGCGAGCGGCACAAGCTTTTCAGCGCCGCAGGTGGCTGGAACAGTCGCTCTCATGCTCGAAGCAAATCCGCGCCTGACGCCCGCGCAGGTGAAGGATATTCTGCAACGAACGGCGACGCCCATGCCCGCTTATTACGGCCACGAGGTCGGAGCCGGAATGCTCAACGCTCATGCGGCTGTGATAGAGGCCGCTTTCCCGCAGAGACGAATCGGCACCTGGCGCTCTACGCTGGATAGAGGACAGGTTCGCTTCGTCAACGACCCGCTACAGAAATTCACAGGCACGGTCTCTTCCGGCAACGGCGCGGAAGTCGCGCTGACGGTTCCAGAGAACACGCTGGTCGCGTCCGTGCAAGTTGCCTGGGGGCCTTTGACCAGCACGAATGACCTTGCTCTGGCAATGTACGATGCGAGTGGTGTGAAGCGCGCGGAATCGAACGCGATTAATCTTCCGGGTTTGACGGGCAAGCGCGAGAGCGTGGCGCTGCGTTCGGCTCAGGCCGGAGCGTGGCGCGCTCGCGTCACGAACACGCTCGGCGCGGCTGTGACGGCGCAAGCCTTCTCGGGCATCATGGAAACGACGCACGTAGAGTATGCTCCGCTTGCGGACGTGGACGGACTCGGTGCCGCCGCGCGACAGGACATTAACCAGGCGCTCAGGGCGTTCGTCATAATGCCTTACGGCAGGAATTTCAAGCCGCAGTTCGCGGTCTCGCGCGCAGATTTGGCGGCAGCGCTTGTGATGAGCGGTCGCGCTCCGCAGTACCTGCCCGGCCAATCCTCTTACACGGACGTTCGAGACCCGCTTACGATGCTCTTTGTAGAGAGCGTGCAGAGTGCGCCCGGCGGGCCGCTCTTCATGGATGCTCAATCGGGCGGCGCGTTTCGCCCGGACGCTCGCATGGACAGACTCTCGGCTGCGGTCGCGCTGGTTCGCGCCGCAGGGCTTTCTACGGAAGCCGAATCCAGAAAAGGCGAAGTCCTGGCTTTCACGGACACCAATCTGATACCGATAGCCCTGCGCGGCTACGTGGCCGTCGCGGTCGCTCGCGGCCTCATTCAAACAAACGGCACACAGTTCAGCCCGCAAGCCGATTTCACGCGCCTTGACCTGGCCCACGCGCTCGTCACGCTATTGAAATAAGCACACTGCGATTGTAGGGGCAGGGCTTGTCCCCGCCCCTACTTATTCACGAATAGCTCTTCGGCGTTCCAGAGCGAGTAGGGGACTATGGTCGAGGGACGATAGTTGCGTACGCGAGAGTTGGCGGCGGAGATGATGTGGCGCGCGACTATGGGAATGACCGGCAGTTGCTCTGCGAGGATTATCTGCGCGTCGCGGAAGAGCGCTTTGCGGCGTGCAGCGTCTCTTTCATGGGCCTGTGTCGTTAACAACTCGTCCAACTGTTTTTCCCACGCTTCGGTAGGCGCGGGCTTCTTGGGTTGCCAGGGGCGCGTGGGGCTGCTGCTGATAAGGTAGTTGACGTAAGAGGACGGGTCAGGCTCCGTGACTGACGTGCCCAGAAGTATCGCGTCGTAATCCTTGCTCTGCTGCCAGCGCGCTGTGAGCGCCTGAAACTCTACGGGCGCGACCGTCACCTTGATGCCCAGGCGCGAGAGGTCTTCCTGTATGATTGCGCCCATCCCTTTGCGCGCTTCATTCTCGACCGGCACGATTAAAGTGAACTCCACGCGATTGCCTTTTGAATCCAGAAGCTCCGGCGCATCCTTTGAGCCTCGCAGTTGAAAGCCAGCCTCGCTTAACAACGCACGCGCTTTGTCCAGATTATATTCCGTGCGCGGAACATCTGTGGCGGCCCAAGCCTTGTTGCCCGGCGAAACGAAACCGTAAAGCGGCGTGGCGAGTCCCTGCAAGACGGAGGTGGCGATTGATTCGCGGTCTACGGCGTAAGCGACGGCTCTACGGAAACGAACGTCGCTGAACCAGGCGCGCTTTACAGGGTCAACCACAGGCTTGCCGTTCTCTTCGCCCTCGTTGAGATTGAACCAGAGATGATCCGTAGTCAGTCCGGGGCCGAGGTCGTAAGCTCGAACCTGCCCGCCGCCTCCGCCGCCGCGTAACGCCGAGTAATCCGTGGGGCGTATGCGGTCAACTATGTTCAGCGCGCCCTGCGTCAACCGTGTGAGCGCTGCGTTCTGGTCGCCCACGACTTCCAATGTCAGAGTGTCCAGGTAAGGAAGCTCTGTGCCCGCAGAATCCTTCTTCCAGTAGAAGGGATTACGCTTGAGCGTGACGCGTTCGCCCGGCGCAGACGATTCGACTATGAAAGCGCCTGCGGTGACGATTTTGTTAGGCTCTTCGCTCAGGCTATAGCGGTCGCGCAAAGTCCCGCGCTTCAAATCTCCTTCAAGGACATGTTTGGGCAGCACGGCCAGATTGGAGAGATAGTTTTCCGGCGTCGCAACCGCTTCGGGAAAGACCAGCCGCAGGCGGCGCGCTTCAATTACGGAGACCTCTATGGGCCGCCCGCCGATTGTCATAGCGTCTTTGAAAGTCGGTGAAGCCGTGCGCTCGTCGTAGAGCGCCTGGAAAGTAAAGAGCACGTCTTCGGCGGTCAAAGCGTGGCCGTCGGAAAATTTAATGTCGTCACGTAGCGTCACGTCCAGCGTGCGACCATCATCGCCAAGCTTCCATTCGGCTGCGAGCGCGGGCCTGTACGTTTGAGTATCATGGTCGAATTCCGCCAGCCGCCCGCTCATCAGATAGAATGCGACCGTAAAAGAATATTCGTCCGATACCATCAGGTAGTTAAACGTCTTCGGCGGAGAAGTCAGCCTGTAGACGAGCGAGCCGCCCCTTGTGCCAGCGACGCGCTCGCGCGGCAGTTCTTGAGAAGATTGTTTGGCTGGCTCCGTCGCGCTCTGGCATGAAGAGCTTATGATTGCGGCTGCGAGCAGTAAGATAAGAAGGGCGATTTTGGGCAGGCGAATTCTCATCTTCTTTCGCCGGATTCAATCATGAATAAGCAAAGAATGTCCAGCATTAACTTCATTACACTCTTGTTGCATTTCAAAATAGATGTTAGATAACGACGGACGGAATGTAAGAGAGGGAAGCTTGAGTGCTGAGAGTCGTTCTCTACAGGTTGCTACAGGGATTGGTGGTGATTCTGATTGTGTCTGCGCTGACCTTTGCCTTGTTGGCGGCAGCAGGCGGCGATGCGCTCGGCTCTTTGACGAGCGACCCTGTGGTTTCCGAGGCGACGCTCAACGCGCTCAGGCACACCTACGGGCTGGATCAGCCGTTCGCCGTTCGTTACTGGCGCTGGCTCTCAGGTGTCCTGAGCGGAGAGATGGGCTACTCTCTCTATTATCACACGCCTGTCTGGAGCATCATACGCACGCGCCTCTTCAACACGCTCGCCTTGGCTTCGCTCGCGCTCTTGATAGCGATGACAATCGCGCTCGCTTTAGGTTCGCTCGCTGCACGCAGGCCGCGCGGGTGGGCTGACAAGTTGTCTAGCGCGGTCGTCCTCTTCGCGTCTTCATCTCCCAGAATCGTGCTGGCGCTCATAGCCCTTGCGCTCGTCGCACGCTCGCCCTCTTTTGCCATGAGCAACCCAGGCAGCGCTCTGTCCAGCATCTCTTTCATAAAGATTTTTATTCCGGCCTTCATACTGAGCGTGCCGCTTGTGGCGATTTTTCTGGCGCAGGTGCGCGACGGTCTTCTGCTCTCTTTAAGAGAAGAGTTCGTGCAGGTGGCCCGCGCCAAGGGGCTTTCGGAAAGAGAGGTCGTGCTGCGCCACGCCTTGCGCGCGACGCTCAATCCTTTAATCACGCTCTTCGGTCTATCTCTGGGGAGCCTGATAAGCGGCTCGGTGATAGTCGAGACGGTGCTGGGCTGGTCGGGCTTGGGCCAGTTGAGCGTTGTGGCCGTGCAGGCGCGCGACGTTCCACTGCTCATGGGAGTGGTGCTGATTACGGCAACAGCCGTGCTGGTTGGAAACCTTGTCGCAGACATACTGCTTTGCCTGAACGATCCGCGACTAAGAAATGCACAAAAAGGCTCAATCCCTTCGAGCGGAGCCGCCGCGACGCCTTTATCCTGAGACAGTGAATGACTGAAGCGATAGGCTACAAGGGCGCGCACGATGCGCTTGATGAAACGGATGCTCTTGATGTGCGGCGTGCGCGCATCAAAGGGGCGTTTCTCTTCGCGCGTCGTAGCCCGAAATTCGCGCTCGGCCTATTTATCGTAGCTCTCTTTTACGGGGTCGCGCTCTTCGCAGACTTCCTCGCGCCTTATGATTACCGCGCGCAATCAAGAAGGGAGTTGCTAGCGCCTCAGACCTCCATACGCTTTGTGGACGAGCAGGGCGGCTGGCATGCGCGTCCTTTCATCTACGCGCGAGGCATGATTGACCCTCTGGAGCGTCGCTACGAGGAAGACCGCTCGCGCCGCTACCCTCTGGCATTCTGCACGCGGGGCCACACCTATAAGCTCTTCTGGCTATTTCCGACGAACGTTCATCTCTTCGGCGTGCCGAATGAAAACGGGGATGAAGCGCCGAAGGTTTACCTGCTGGGAACGGACGGGCTTGGGCGCGACAGGTTTTCGCGGCTGCTGGTGGCGTCCAGATTCTCGCTCGTGGTAGGGCCGCTTGGAACTCTTCTGGCCTGCGCGCTAGGCGTCATACTGGGATGCGTGGCCGGTTATTCGGGACGTTTGGTTGACGCTGTGCTGATGCGAGCGGCTGACGCGATGATGTCGCTGCCCGTGCTTGTTCTTATACTGGCCGCTCGCGCAGCCTTCCCGCTTGAGCTTCCACCAGCGCGTGCAGTTCTACTGCTTGTGACTATCTTCATAGCGGTCGGCTGGGCGGAGATGGCGCGCCTCGCTCGCGGGCTTGTCGTGGCGCTCAGAGAGCGCGAGTTTGTTCTGGCGGCGCGCTCCATAGGTCTGACAAAGACGCGCATACTCTTCAGACACATCCTGCCGAACGCGGCAGGGCCGCTCATAGTCCAGGCCACGATTCTGCTGCCAGCGTTTCTCTTGACCGAAACCTCTCTCTCTTTCCTGGGCGTAGGATTGCAGGAGCCTGAGGCCAGTTGGGGCAACATGCTGACGGCTGCAAGCGACATCACGCTCCTCTCTAATCAACCCCTGCTCATCCTTGCGCCAGCCTTCGCCATCTTCCTCTTCGTCCTCGGCGTGCGCCTTCTGAGCGACGGGCTTCAGAAAGGAAACGGTTAATCAGAAGAGGCCGAGCCAACGGGTTGAGTTCAGGAGTTCGCCGCCAATGAAGGAGAGCAGGTTGGCTAGGGTGATGACGGCGAAGCTACGCAAGGGTTCTCTACGCGTGTGGCGAAGCCTGTCGCGGAAGATGAGCCGGAAGAGCGCGCACTCTGCCAGAGGCGCAAAGGTTTCGGCCACCAGCAGGTATAGGCTGCGCGATGCTTCTGCGAAGATGGTGGGCAAGACCAGCACCACTATTGGATAGGTGCAGGCCGTGAGCCACAGGCCCGCGAAGAGGCGCTCTTTGAAGCTGAACTTTTTTGAGAGGCCGAGGAGCAGTACGGGCGTTTCAATCGCTACTGTGAAAAGGTAGCCAATTGGCAGAAAGAGCCAGAGCTCGTTGGGGCGAGAGGTGGTTCGCGCCGTAGCATCGTCGAGCGCAAGAGCATTTGAGCAGGCCAGATGTATAAAGAGAAGCGGCAGGAGGAGCATAAGGAATGCCGCCGCTACTCTCTTCAAAGAAGAGAGGCTTAAGAGGCACGCTTCTTTTAGCTCCTGCTCTTTTCTACTCAAAGCCACCTGGTCGGTTCTTAAAACAGGCGAATCAAAAAGGGCGCTTCTGCCAGAACGTGCGCCATAGCGAGCGCGAAATAGATGTCGCGCGTGCGCGTGTAATCAAAGAAAAATCCTGCCCACAAGACGACCACTGCGAAGAGTGCTATCAGCAACGCGGCACGCACCACGCGGGGCCAGCCCCTGCGATGCGTTGCGAGCGGAACCTTGCGCGTCTGCCAGGGATACGCGCCGAGGCCCGCTAGCGGTATCAGCAACAACCAGACGCCGTAGTGAATCGTTTCCAGAAAGACGTGCGTGGCTACCAGCAGGCGGCTTGAGACGCCCGACAGTATTCCAGCGCCCGCGTGCTGTGTAATGCGCCATGACAACTCATCTGCTTCCGGCAAAGGAGTCGTGCGCGCAAGCTGTGTCCAGATAATTATGAGCACTACGGGCAGCGCCGCAAGACACAGGTGATAAACTTTTCGCCACTGCGGGCGCGTGCGTTTAAGCTGTCGGTCAAAGAACAGAAGCGCTATGAGAGGATGCAGGTAAACGAGTCCCAGGCTGAACAAAAGCGGAGCCGTCCAGGCCAGCGCACAGAGCGCAAAGCCTACGGCGAAGGCCCACGAAAAGTCTCGCCCGCGCCTCTCTCTTCCACGCAGATAAAGGAGCGAGCAAACCCAGAGGATTAGAGAGCTATTCCAGACAGCTATGCTCAACGTCCACGCGGCATCGTTCAAGTACCAGGACTGCCCCAGCGCGTAGAGCGTTATATAAGCGAGGGTCAGAAGGGCAACGCCGCCCAGGCTGACTGAATAGAAGAGCCTCAGCTTTCCCCAACGCGCGGGCATGCGCCCCAGGAAAAATCTGAACTCCATCCAGTTGTGCGGGCCTGCGAAGAGAAAGACTGTGATGATGGAAAGCTGTAAGGGCTTCCAGCTAATCAGCAGGGCAGAGAAGAGGCAGAAGCTTAGAAAAAGCGCCGCGAAGACAGAGCTTGAGTAGCGCGCTCCGTCGCTCTGCCGCACGGCGCGTGTGAGCAATACGCTGCTGCTCTCTATGTTCTGCATCAGGGCTGGCCTTCAGACTCTACTCGGTCTGTCTTCTGTCTTTGTCTGTAATCTCGCGTCTCGGTATGACCAGCTTGATGTGGTTGCCCTCTTCTACGATTTCCACAGTGACTTCACCCCCGGCACCCCACCATTGCAGTTCCGGTATCAGAATCTTGGAGGTCAGAGAGCGTGCGACGGGCGGAGGGCCTGCGTTGGCGTAAGCTACGCCCGCAGTGACGACGCCTGTCAGAAGCAGCGCGAGCGTGAGCGCTACAGCGCGAGCCGGAATCCTTTCCGCTCTTCTGCGCGAGCGCATGAGCCAGAGGCCACCCGTAGTGAAGGCCAGCGAAAGGAAGATGCCGGACATTATGGTCTGCGCGCTCGACATGTTGAAGAAGCGCGCGGTTGCGGCTGTCGTTTGTGGATTGCTGCTGCCGCCTAGCTGCGCCTGCATCTGCTGCCAGATTGAGCGCGGGATTACCAGTTTGGCCTCTTTCACCTTATCGTCCGTGTCGATTCGCATTATCGTCTTGAGGTCAGTCTTTGAGGCGTTGCGGTTGCGGCTCTCCGGGCTGGGGATGTCTGCGAAGGCGAGGGTGGTCGTAGATAACAGCATCAGCGCCGCAAGCGCCGAGCGCCGAATCCAACTTCTATTCATCTTATTTTGCCTCCATCTTTTGAAAAGAGATATGCCCTTGTCACTAACCGAGACGGCACACCCCAGCCTTCTTTGCCTGGAAAAATAAAAGCAGTGAATAGAAGAACCCGCTTTATCTATTCACTTTTAATGTTGTCCCTTCCAGATGACGGAGGCCAGGCAGAGCCAGCCTGCCAGGAAGGCCAGGCCGCCCAGAGGGGTGATTGCGCCGAGCCAGCGCTGTCCCGTCAGGCTCAGCAGGTAAAGGCTGCCGGAGAAGAGGATTGTGCCCGCAATGAAGAGCCAGCCGCTCGCCTCCATTAAATGGCCGGGCCAGCGCGTGAGCGCCCACGCGACCGCAATCAGACCGAAAGCGTGATACATCTGATAGCGTGCGCCCGTCTCGAAGATGGCAAGCATCTCGGAATCCAGACGGCTCTTCAGCCCGTGCGCGCCGAATGCGCCCGCCGCCACCGCTATGCATGCCGAAATCGCTCCGACGGCAAAGAATGTTCGCTCCATTCCTGAGCAACCCTCCTGATGAAAACTTATGAAGAAGATTTGTAGACTGCGCCGCTATCCTACTACTTCTGCGCTGCGTGTTGCCATAACTTAGTGCTGACCACCTTCTTTCTTCGCTTGTGTGTGAGCCGGATTTCAAATAAGTTAAGCAGTGCTTCGAATCAAAACTTCTGGAATGGAAACCGACATGAGAAACAGGAAAACCAGTTTGCTCGCTCTTCTATTGTTGCTCGTCTCAGCAGGTATCGCGCGGGCGCAGGATAAGCTGCTGACGATTGACGACATCTTCGACCCCGTCAAGAAAGTTAATTTCAACGGCACCGCGCCCGCCAATCTACAGTGGCTCAAGGACGGCGAGTATTACCTGCAAAGCAAGACCGACCCGCAGACCCGCACGACGCAGCTATTGAAGGTCAACGCCAGGACGGGTGAGGCCGCGCCCTTCTTCGATGCTGTGCGTATGGAAGCGGCGCTGATGAAGATTCAGGGGATGAAGGCAGAGGATGCGCGTAAGCTTGCGCGCCAAGGCTCGTATCAACTGAACCCATCGCAAACAGCCGTCCTGCTCAATTCTCAGAACGACCTCATCTACTACGAGCTTGGCAGCGACAAGGCCGTGAGGCTGACCAACAACGCGGACGAAGAGGTCGAAGAGGACTTCAGCCCGGATGGCCGCATGGTGAGCTTCGTGCGCGACAACAACCTGTTCGTAATCGACATCGCCACGGGGCGCGAGCGTGCGCTTACGACGGACGGCGGCGAGAAGGTCTTTAACGGTCGCCTCGACTGGGTGTATGAAGAGGAGCTTTACGGTCGCGGCAACAAGCGCGGCTACTGGTGGAGTCCAGATTCGAAGCGCATAGCTTATCTGAGGCTGGACGAAGCGGAGGTCGCAAGCTTTCCAGTAGTAGACCACATTCCACGCGCGCAGGTTCTGGAAGAAACGGCCTACCCGCTCGCGGGCGAGCCTAACCCGCGCGCTCAACTCGGCATCATTGATGCAGGTGGCGGAAAGACCCTGTGGGCCGACACCTCAAAATATGAGCCGAAGGATTTTTTGATAGTGCGCGTCGCGTGGTCGCCGGACAATCGCCGCGTAGTCTACCAGGCGCAGAACCGCGAGCAGACGTTTCTTGACCTCAATGCAGTGGATGCCAGCGACGGAAAGCCTACGACGCTTTTCAGAGAGCAGACGAAGGCTTGGGTCGAAGCCGTGGACAATCCGCGCTGGCTCAAGGACGGCACGTTTTTGTGGAAGAGCGAGCGCGAAGGCTGGATGCATCTTTATCATTACGCCGCCGACGGCAAGCTGATAAAGAAGGTGACGGACGGGCGCTGGGAAGTGCGAGAGCTTGATGCTGTGGATGAAGCGAATGGTCTTCTGTACTTTCGCGCCACCGAGCACAGCCCTATAGCGGAGCACGTTTACCGCATCAAGCTGGACGGCACGGGGCTGACTCGTCTCTCTCAAACCGAGGGCAATCACCGCTCAAGCTTTAACACGCAGGGCACGCTCTTTATAGATTACTGGAGCGACCTTAACACTCCGAATCAGGTGAGGCTCTTCAACGCGGACGGCGCGCTCGCGCGCGTGATTGACGAGAACAAGGTGGAGGCTCTCAAACAGTACAAGCTCGGACGAGCGGAACTGCTGCAAGTCAAAACGCGCGACGGCTTCGTGATGGAAGCCATGATGATTCGCCCGCCGGATTTTGACCCCGCGAAGAAATATCCGGTGATGAGCTTTACCTATAGCGGCCCGCACGCGCCGCAGGTGAAGAACAGTTGGGGCGGCTCGACCTACATGTGGCACCAGATGTTGGCGCAGAAGGGCTACATCATATGGGTCTGCGACAACCGCACGGCGAGCGGCAAGGGAGCGGAATCGGCCTGGCCCGCATACAAAAACTTCGGCGCGCTTGAGCTACAGGATTTGGAAGACGGCGTAAATTATCTGAAGAGCCAGCCCTTTGTTGACGGCTCGCGCATTGGGATTTGGGGATGGAGTTACGGCGGTTATATGACGGCGTACGCACTGACGCACAGCAAGATTTTTAAGATAGGAATTGCGGGCGGCACTGTGACGGATTGGGCCAACTACGATTCAATCTACACGGAGCGCTATATGCTGACGCCGCAACGCAACGCCGAAGGCTACAAGACAAGCTCTGTGCTTCAGGCGGCTGGAAACCTGAGCGGCAAGCTGCTGTTGATTCACGGCGCGATTGACGACAACGTTCACATGGCGAATACGATTCAACTCATCTACGCCTTGCAGAAGGCAGGCAAACAGTTCGACCTGATGCTTTATCCAAAATCCAGGCACGGCGTCACAGACCCGCTCCTCTTGAAGCACATGCGGCAGATGATGACCGATTACATTTTGAAGAATCTCTGACGAGCCAGAAATTGTAGGGGCAGAGGACAAGTCCTCTGCCCCTACAGGTATTATGCTGGCCTAATCCCCGGTCACTGCGCTCAAGTCAGGGTCAACGCCTCTGGGCCGCTCGGCATGTTGGTCTACGTTCTGCATCATACGGCGAATCGGAATCGCCAGCAGCGCCAGGACGGCTGCGGAAATCATCAGAGACGCAGTGGTGATGGTGAAGAGTTGCGGCATCTGGTCTAATTTTTCCGGATCGACGTGACCGCCTACCAATCCTCCAATCAGATTGCCGACCGCAGAGGCCAGAAACCATATACCCATCATCTGCCCAACGTACCGGCGCGGGCTGAGCTTGGTCATAGAAGACAGCCCGACAGGGCTTAAACAAAGCTCGCCTATGGTCTGGAAAAAGTAGCTTCCCACAAGCCACCAGGCGGCGACTTTCACAGCGCCGTTGCTGCGGACGACTATGAAAGCAGCTGGAATCATCAACAGAAATCCTAAACCGGCGGCGAACAATCCGAACGAGAATTTGGCGGGGCTTGAAATGTCGCGCCCGCGTGAGCCGAGCTTCGTCCAGAGGGCAGCGAAAACGGGCGCAAGCAAAAAGATGAACAGCGAGTTAATTGACTGGAACCACGTCGCGGGAACTTCAAAGCTGCCTAAGTTACGCTCTGTGAAATCCTTTGCGAAGAGATTAAGCGACGTG
>JACVRN010000041.1 GCA_014534425.1 Pyrinomonadaceae bacterium | reverse complement strand
TGATAGTGCTGGCCCTGTGCGGCGCCGTCATCAGCATCATTAACGGCTTCGGCCGCCGCACAAGAGATGCCCGGAGAAAAGTGGAGCGTGCTGCAAGAGCCGGACACGCGAGCGGAGATGTCCAATCAGGGGAAGCTTCCGCCGTCATCACGGGCTATTAAGATTTTTCCATCTGTCCCTTTCTAAAGGGCAAAAAACAACCACCACCTAAAAGGAGCAAAACTGAAATGATTAAGAAATTCTTGCGCGATGAATCCGGTCTGGAACTTTCCGAATACGCAGTGGCGGCAGCCCTGATTGCTCTCGCAGTCGTCGGCGCTTTCCAGCTTTTAGGCAAGAACATTGATGGCAAGATCAGAAGCCTCGCCAACACCGTGGGCTAAAAGTCTGAGACATCAAGGAAGACCTGCAAACAAAATGAGGGTCGGGGCGAGTCCGCCGCCGCTAACGTGCTCGTACAAACCCCGACCACCTACCTCTCGAATAGAAAGAAGAAGGCAATGATAAGAAAATTTCTGAAGGACGAATCAGGGTTGGAACTTTCCGAATACGCCGTCGCGGCTGCGCTCATAGCTCTCGCAGTCGTCGGCGCTTTCCAGCTTTTAGGCAAGAACATTGACACCAAAGTGCGCGAGCTGGCGAACACGGTCGGCTAAAGCGCGCGAGGGCAATCTCTGCCGAAGAAAGAAATCAGGGTTGGGGCGCGGGCGGCCACATGAGACCAGCACAAGCCCCAACCGATTTTGTTCAACCAGTGGGAGAGGGCGAGATGATTAGACGATTTCTAAAGGATGAAACCGGATTGGAACTCTCCGAATACGCCGTCGCGGCGGCCCTGATTGCTCTGACCATCGTCGGAACCATCACTACGCTCGGCGACAATATCACGAACAGGATTAAGACTCTCGCAAATACTGTTGGATAGAAAATAGAGAAACAGAACAGATGTTCGGGCCACTCATCACAGCTTACGGAGCGCTGCTCATCCCGCTCGCAGTCATCATTACTTACTACGACGTGCGATACCGTCGTATCCCAAACGCATTTGTACTAGCTACGCTCACGAGCGGCATCATCGTTAATTCTATCTTAGGCGGCATGCACGGCGCGCTCGAAAGCCTGGGCGGCCTCCTGCTCGGATTCATACTCATGTTCATGATGCACGTTTTCGGCGCTATGGGGGCGGGCGACGTGAAGCTTTTTGCGGCCATAGGCTCCGTGATGGGAGCCGCCTATGTGCTGCCCATGTTCTTGATTGTCATATTGACGGGCGGGTTGCTGGCCGTCGTCTCCGCGCTTCGCGCAGGCGCTCTGCGCGCAACCGCCTTTCGCGTCATACAGATTCTTGTCGGTCTGCTGCCCGGCTGGCAGATGCCGCGTTTCGCTGTGCCTGCCGATAAAAGGCTCACGATCCCCTACGGCGTCGCAATCACTTTAGGCAGCATCATCACTCTGGCCGTCGTCCGCGTCTGAGGAAAAACGGGCGCGGCACTTGTGTTTAAAAAACGGAGAATAAACCTATGCGGAACAAACGCTTTTTTGTAGTGCTCGGATGCGCGCTCGTGTTCGGCCTTGTCGCGGCCTTCGCCGTCAGCCGTTACCTCTCAAGCGCAAATGTTTATGCCAAGAGCCTGAACTCGGTCGTCGTCGCCAAGGTGGACATACCCGTCGGCGCGAAGATTATCCCTGAGCAGTTGACGGTCGTGCAGTTTCCCAAGGAGTCAATCCCGGACGGAACCTTCAGCGACCCTCAAAAGCTGGTGGGGCGCGTGGCCGTTCAGAACATAGCGGCGCGCGAGCCTCTGACGGACTCGCGTCTTGCGCCCGAAGGCTCAGCCGCAGGTCTCTCCGCAGTCATCCCCGAAGGCTATCGCGCCATGACCGTCAAGGTCGATGACGTGGTAGGCATCTCCGGCTTCATTCAGCCGGGCACGCTCGTAGACGTGGTCGTGGTGATTAAGCCGGAAGAGGAAGTGGGCGACAAAGGGCCTGTCTCTAAGATAGTTCTTCAGAACATCAAGGTGCTGGCGAACGGCCAGAACATAGACAAGCCGAAGGACGACCGCGAGGCCAACACCGTCAAGGCCGTGACGCTTCAGGTCACGCCCGAAGAGGCGGAGAAGCTGGCGCTGGCCGCGACCGAAGGCAAGCTGCAACTCGTCATGCGAAATTCCATTGACCAGGACGACGAGCAGACCAACGGCGTCAACAAGCGCACGCTGCTTTCCGGCGACCGCGCCACGCCGCAGCCCGAGGCGGGTTCCTTAAAGAGCGAGCGCGACGAACCGAAAGACCCTGCGGAGCGTCGTATGCGCGCCGCCACAGATTACATGCGCGCCGCCACGGACTTCATGCAGGCAAGACAGCAGAGAGCGGTCGAGCCTGCGCCGCCCGTGCAGCAACAGCAGCCCGCAGCACCGCCGCCGCCTCGCTCTACCGTAGAGATGTACGAGGGCGCAAAGAAACGCAACGTAGATTTCCCTTAAAGCTCATGGCTTTTAGCTTTCAGCTTTATCACAGAAGGAGTCATTGAATATCATGCAGACCCGTTTCATCATCACACGCCTTGTCACTACGTTGTGTGCGGCACTCATGACCGTAAGTGTCTGGTCGTCCGCTCAGGCGCAGGAGACCTCTTACACGGCCTCTTTCAAGAACACTAAAGAGACCGTCAGCGTCAACGTACTGGTCGGCCAGTCGCGCGTCATCAACTTCGACCGCGACATAGGACGCTTCTCCGTCTCGAATCCTGAGATAGCCGAAGCCGTGCTGGTTGCGCCCAATCAGGTGCTAGTCAACGGCAAAGCCTTCGGGCAGGTCAACTTCATAGCATGGGAGACGGGCGGCGAGCGCTTCCTGGTCTTCGATGTCTTCGTGCGCGCCAATCTCTCCCTGATTGATTCGCAGATTCGAGCGCTCTTTCCGAAAGACAACATCAACCTGAGCCAGGCCAACGGCTCTGTGGTTATCTCTGGAAGCGTCAAAGACCCGAACACGGCAACGCAGGTGCAGGCCGTGGTAGAGGCCGCAGGATTTAAGACCGTCAACATGCTCTCTTCGCCTGTGAAGAATGCCGCGCAGGTTCAGCTTTCGGTGCGGGTGGCCGAAGTGAGCCGCAATCGCCTGAAAGATTTGGGCACCTCCTTCGCTTATCAGGGAAGGCCGGGCGTCGGCGGCTACAGCAATAGCGGCGGCGGCCCTAGCTCAATCGGCGACGTGGTGGGCGGCGTGATGGGCGGCACGCTCTCGAACGCGCTCAACGTCTTCGTCATGGGCGGAAACACTCTGGCTATGCTTCGCGCTCTTCAGACGCAAGGCGCTCTGCGCGCTCTGGCCGAGCCGAACATCATTGCTATGGACGGACAGACGGCTAGCTTCCTGGCGGGCGGCGAGTTTCCCGTGCCCATCGTGCAGGGAAGCGGCGACCGCAACAACGTGACGATAGTCTTCAAAGAGTACGGCGTGAGGTTGAACTTCAAGCCGACCATCATAGATGAAGACCACATACGCCTTGAGCTTGAGCCTGAAGTCTCCACGATTGATTTCTCGAACGGCGTCAAATTCGACGGCTTCATCGTTCCGGCGCTTCGCACACGCCGCGCCAAGACCGGCATTGAACTACGCGACGGTCAATCATTCGCGCTCGCCGGATTGCTGGATAACAACGAGACGCGCACGTTCTCCAAGGTTCCGCTCGTAGGCGACATTCCCATCCTGGGCAATCTCTTCAAGTCCAAATCTTTTCAGAAGAACGAGACGGAGTTGATGTTCATAGTCACGGCGCAACTGGTCAAGCCTGTGAACCGCGACGACCTGCCGCAGATGCGCGGCCTCGACGGCATCAAGGGCGCTTCGCCGCTCGGCGTGGAACCTAAGGGCGAAGGCATACAGGGCACTAGCGGCTTCTCCACAGGCGACAGCACAAAGCAGGAGAAGGCGCAGCCCGTCAAGCCGCAGGCACCTCAGTCACAGCCTAAGACCACGACTCCTGCGGTCATCGTTCCCACAGGTGCGCCGGGCACGCCGACGACTACTGTTAGCTCTCTGACAGCACCGATTCTTTCCGAAGAGCCGCCGCCTGCGCCAGCAGTACAACAGGCCAAGGCCAAGACGGGCGCTGGACAGTAACGGTCGCCCGGTCGGCCTCTGTAGCTTTGGTTGGATGAACAATAGAAGAGGAGGAAGATGATGAAAGCACGACTCGCATTACACATGAGCAGAAAGAATGAGCGCGGCTCTGTTTTAGCCACGTCCACGCTCGGCATGCTCTGCTTCCTCCTCGCGGTGGGCCTGGGCGTGGACGTGAGCCGTCTCTACACGGCCAAGACCGAATTGCAGAACGTGGCGGACGCTGCGGCCCTGGCGGCAGCCTCCGGCCTGAACGGCTTCCCCGAAGGAATCACGGATGCCACGGATCGCGCCGTCAAGCTCGTAAACAATTACAACTTCAACAAGACGAACGTGAAGATAGAGCGCACGGCGGTTCGCTTTGCGAAGAACCTGACGGACTTTGACAACGGGCCGGGCATGGACGAGTTCACAGCCTCTTCGCCCACCAACGCCAAGGACATACGCTTCGTCAAAGTCAAAACTCCTGCCGAGCCTGTCGTCGTCACCTTCGCCACTATGGTTCTGGGAGCCAGCAAAAATTTGACTGCCGAAGCGACGGCAGGCATGAGCGTGCCCCTCAACAAGTTCAACGGCTACCTGCCGGTCTTCGTCGTCGATAACGAGGACGGCACGGCCCTTGTGCCCGGACAGATGTACACCTTCCGAGGCGCTCCGCAGGGTTCCGTCTCGCCCGGCAACTATCAGGCTTTGGCTATAGACGGGTCGGGCGGCTCAGACGACCGCATAGGCTTAGCTAGCGGCGTGAAGAACGTAGTCGGCCCAGGCGGCTACGTTGACACCAAGCCGGGCGTCACGTCCGGCGCAATACGTCAGGGCATCAACACGCGCTTTGATGATTACGCCTCAGGCATGGATCCAAAGATGTACCCGCCGGATACGAACATAGCCGAGAACATAGACTATCAAACGTACGTCAAGGGCAGCATCACGAAGCCGCCCAGCAATCCCAGCATAGCCGTCGAAGGACGCCGCGTTGTGCTCATCCCGATTGTCAAAGTCACAGAACTCGCGGGCGGGCGCACCGAAGTCCAGATTGACCGCTTCGGAGCCTTCTTCCTGCGAAGCAAAGTTTCGGGCGGCAACGGCGGCGACCTTCAGGCCGAGTACATAGGCGTCGGCGTAGTCCAGGGCGGCGGCACCTACGACCCCAATGCGCCGGAGAATCCGGGGCCACCGATTACTAAGCCGGTGCTCTACAAGTGAGGTGAGAAGCAATGAGGTCAGGAATCAGAGCCAGAGTTCGCCGTATCAAAGCACGCTTGCGCGCCGTGCGCTTCATGCGGAACGAGCGCGGCGTGCAACTGGCTGAGATGGCGATAGTGCTTCCGCTCTTTATCATACTCTTCGCCACGACCGCCGAGTTCGGTCGTTTCTTCTACGAATACTCCACGCTGGCGAAGGCCGCACGCGCAGGCTCGCGCTATCTCGTGTCGGCGGGTGTGAACGCGGACTCAGACCTCGCGGCGCAGAACATAGTCGTCTACGGCAACGCTGAAGGAAAAGGCTCTCCCATAATCAAAGGGCTGGATATAAAGAACGTCAAGATAACGCGCGAGCCTGAGAACACGTCGCTGCCACAGACCGTCAAGGTGCAGATTTTGAACTACAAGTACTCGCCGATTTTTGACCTTGGGAAGTTGACGAAAAATCAATCGCTCTCTTTGAACGTAGAGGTCAAGCCGAGCGTGACCATGCGTTATCTCTTGACGCAGCCGCTTACGCCTTAGGAGACAGGTGATGACGACGCGCAGCTTCAATAAAGAGGGAAGACCAGAGCGCGGCACTACGCTGCTGGAGTTCGCCATCGCCGCGACTGTTTTTCTAACCGTGATGTTTGGCGTGGTGGAGTTCGGGCGCTGTCTGTGGACGCACAACGCGCTCTCGGATGCGGCGCGGCGTGGCGCTCGCTATGCCGTCAATCACCCGGAGGCCGCAGAGGAAGATGTCAAGAAGGTGGCGGTCTACGGCGACCTGAACGGCACAACGCCACTGGTTGATAGGCTGACGGTTGATAACGTCAAGGTCAAGTATGACAACTTTAAGGTGGGCGAGGGAACCGTCACGGTCAAAATCACAGAGTACCAATTCCAGTTCGTAGTCCCACTTGTCGGCACTACGCTGACGATGCCCAACTACACCACTACGCTGACGGGCGAAAACATAGGCTACATTCCGAAACCTATACCGTAAGGAAAGGAATTAACAGGGATGGACAGGATAAGCAGGATAAAAACAGAAAGGATTGCTTATCCATTATCCTCTCTATCCTGTCCATCCCTGTTCGATTCTTTCTTGAGAGATTTGAACTCTGATTCAGGAAAAGAGCAATGACTCAACCACTCACCTTCGTCATATTGAGCACGGGGCTGGACAGCTTCAAGGAGATTCGTTCCGCATTGGCGTCCGATTCGCGCGCTAGACTTCTTGCAGGCGGGAACGACTCGGAGCAGCTTTACGACGAGATTATACGTCTCAAGCCGAACGCGGCCATCATCACCCTCGGCCCGAACACCGAACAGGCGCTCGCTCTGATGGAGCGTCTCGCGTCGGAGTGCCAGCAGACGGCAATCATCGCGGGAGCGCGCGACGCCTCGCCCGACCTTATACTGCGCGCCATGCGAGCCGGTGCGCGCGAGTTCCTGCGCCTGCCCATCATCAGTGAAGAGTTGGAAACGGTTCTGGATAGAATAAGTGAATTCTGCTCCGAGGTCGCGCCTACGCCCAAGAAGAAGGGACGCATGATTGCCGTCTTCTCCAGCAAAGGCGGCTGCGGCACTTCCTTTGTAGCCTCCAACTTGGCGTGCGCCATGCCTGATTCGACCTGCCTCGTTGACCTGAACCTACAGGCCGGAGACCTTCCTCTGTTCCTGGGGCTTGACCCGAAATATTCGATCGCGGACGTGGTTGAAAATCGCGCTCGATTGGACGACACGCTGGTTGCGAGCTACATCACGCCGTATTCGTCCAGGGTTTCCTTGCTGGCTGCGCCGCGCGAAGCCGACTCGGCGGACGAGATAGAGCCTGAGCACGTCTTTGAAGTTCTTGAACGCCTCAGAGAGAACTACGCTTATGTAGTTCTAGACCCGCAGCACACGTTTGACGCCATCACGCTCGCCGCGCTGGATCAATCGGACGACATAGTGCTCACGCTGACGCTGGACATCCCGGCCATACGCAGCGCACAGCGCGCACTGGAAATCTTCGACCGCTTGGGCTACCCGCGCTCGAAGGTGAGAATCATCGTCAATCGCTGGTCAAAGCAGATTGACTTAGACCTGCATCAGGTCGAAAAGTTTCTGGGCGAGCCGGTCGTGGGCTTTCTGCCGAGCGACTATCAGGTGGCCGTAACCTCCATCAACCTGGGCCAGCCGCTCGTTCAATCTAATCCCAGCACGCGCATCGCTGCGGAAATCCAGCGCATAGCCGCCGCCATCACAGGCGAATCGATTCACATGGAAGAGCCAAAGGCCGAGCGACGAAACTTCTGGAGCGCGCTCTTCAGGCGCGAGCGAGCGCGAAAGGCAAACGCGCCTGCGCTTCATGTCAGAGAGAGCTTGAATCCTTCAGTCAGCAGATAGAAGCGGGACTAAAACACAATGGCACTGAGAGAGAGATTAATCCGAGAGTCTAGCCAAACCGCCGCGCCTGCATCCGAGGATGCGGCGGGTGGTCAGCATAATTTTCAAGAGATGAAGTCGCGGCTTCATCGCGCGCTGATTAACCGCATGGATTTGACCAAGCTCAACGAGCTTGCGCCCGAACAGATTCATGCGGAAGTCGCGCGCCTTGCCGAAGGCGTGCTGGCTTCGGAAGCCATGCCGCTCTCTGTTTCCGAGCGCGAGCGGCTGGTCAACGACGTGCGCCACGAGCTTTTCGGACTCGGGCCGCTTGAGCCGCTTTTGGCTGACCCAACCATCTCGGACATCCTCGTCAACTCGCACCGTAAAATCTACATAGAGCGGCGAGGCAAGCTTGAGATGACCAGCGTCGCCTTCAAAGACGACGAGCACCTGATGCGCGTCATAGAGCGCATAGTCTCAAGCGTTGGCCGCCGCATTGACGAATCGTCGCCGATGGTAGACGCGCGCCTTCGTGACGGCTCGCGCGTCAACGCCATTATCCCTCCGCTCTCCATTGATGGGCCTGTCCTTTCGATTCGCCGCTTCGGCACAGACCCGCTTCGCATGAGCGCGCTGGTAGAGAATCAGGCCCTGACGAAAGATATTGCGGACATGGTGGACATGTGCGTGCGCGCTCGTCTTAACATTCTCATCTCCGGCGGCACCGGCGCTGGCAAGACCACCTTGCTCAACGCTCTTTCCGCCTTCATCCCGGAGACCGAGCGCATAGTCACCATAGAAGACTCCGCAGAACTTCAACTGCAACAGCCGCACGTCGTTCGTCTTGAAACTCGCCCGCCCAACATCGAAGGCAAAGGCGAAGTCACGCAGCGCGACCTTGTGAAGAACGCGCTACGCATGCGCCCCGACCGCATCGTCATAGGCGAGGTGCGCGGCGGCGAAGCCATAGACATGCTTCAGGCCATGAACACGGGCCACGACGGAAGCTTAACGACGGTTCACGCCAACACCCCACGCGACGCCCTGGCCCGTCTTGAGACCATGATTCAGATGACGGGCATGCGCCTCTCCGACCGCGCCATGCGACAGCAGATAGCCTCTGCCATCAACATGGTCGTGCAGGTCGCGCGACTCTCCGACGGCACTCGCCGCGTGACTTCGATTTCGGAAATCACAGGCATGGAAGGCGAGGCCATCACCATGCAGGAAATCTTTCAGTACGAGCGCACGGGCGTTGACCGCGAGGGCAAAGTCATGGGGCGCTTCCGTGCGACGGGGATTCGCCCGCGCTTTTCAGAGCGGCTCAAGGCTTACGGCATGCAACTGCCGCGCAACTTCTTCGAGGAGCAGTAAAAGTTATGTTGATACCCTTTCTAGTTTTTCTCTTCTGCCTGTTCCTTGTCCTGGGAGCTTACCTTCTGGCGACGCGCGGCACCGAAGCCAAGCGCGAGCGACTGCGTCAACGCCTGGGCGAAGTGCTGCTGCATTCGGCGCAGACGGAAGACGTGGAAGTTCTGCTGGCGCGCGAAGAGTTGATGAGCGAGATTCCCTGGATGAACCGCATGCTCGTGCGCGTTCAGGCGGCCATGCAACTCAAGCGAGTGCTGGATCAGGCCGACCTTCATATTACCGTCACGCGACTGGTCATGTTCTCCGTGATGGCTGGCATCCTCGCGGCACTGGCCGTTTCCATGCTGACGATTTCGCTGCTCATCATCGTCCTCATAGGCTTTGCCGGAGCAGCCATTCCCTTCATACACGTCTTCTGGATGCGTAGGAAGAGGTTCGACAAATTCCTTGAGCATCTGCCGGACGCGCTTGAGTTGATGAGCAGGGCGCTCTCTGCGGGCCACGCTTTCTCCGAAGCCTTGCACATGGTCTCGACAGAGATGCCCGAGCCGATTTCGACGGAGTTCAGAAAGACCTACGAGGAGCAGAACCTTGGTCTTTCGCTCAAGCTGGCGCTTGAGAACCTGACGCAGCGCGTGCCGCTTCTGGACTTACGCCTCTGCGTCACGGCCATCTTGATTCAGCGCGAGACGGGCGGAAACCTCGCGGAGATTCTTGAGAAGGTAGCCGTCACCATACGCGAGCGCTTCCGCATCCTGGGTGATTTGAAAACCCTGACGACCAGTTCGCGCCTCTCCGCGTGGCTGCTGTGCGGGCTGCCCATCTTCGTAGCCGTTGCCGTGACGGCCATGAACTCCGAATACATGAGCGTCCTGTGGAAAGACCAGCGCGGCCACAAGCTCATAGCCGCAGCCATGCTCATGCAAGTCGCGGGCATGCTGATTGTGCGAAAGATTTTGCAGATAAAAATATAGGTAGCAGGTAAAAGCCATGTTATTCATCATCGCCATCTCTACATTCATCTGCATCACGCTCGGCGTGGTGGGCCTGTACTGGGCGCTGTTTCGCCCTGCGAGCGCTGCGACCGAGCGCCTTAAACAGATGCAGGACGGCGGAAGCGTCGCCACCGTCTCGGTCACGCTCACGGAAGAGAGCACGCAGGTCGCAGACCTTGCGGAGCGCATAGCATCGCCCCTCAACCGCCTTGTGCCTCCGTCAGCGATTGAGGCGCGAAAGATTCAGAAGCAACTGATGCAGGCGGGCTTTCGCGGCGAGAACGCGCCGCTCATCTACCGCGCCTTGCAGCTTATCTCGCTCGTTTTCTTCCCTAGCGCCGTGGCGTTCGCCTGCGCCCTGATGGGCCGCTCCATCTCGAACGCCATGCTCTTTATCCTCTTCGCCTTCGTCATAGGCTTTTTCCTGCCGCGCTTTCTGCTCGCGCGATTAATCAAAGCGCGCCAGCAGCGCGTGCGCTGGGGACTGGCAGACGCGCTCGACCTGATGGTCGTCTCGATTGAAGCGGGCTTAGGGTTGAACGCAGCCATGATGCGTATCAGCGAAGAGCTAAAGACGGTTCACCCGGACATCAGCAATGAGTTCGAGCTTGCGAATCTTGAGATTCGAGTGGGCCGCGAGCGCGATGAAGCCCTGCGTAATCTGGCGGAGAGAACCGGCGTTGACGACCTGCGAAGCTTGGTCGCCATGCTCATTCAGGCCGACCGCTTCGGCACTTCAATCGCCCGCGCCGTGCGCGTCTTTTCAGATTCTCTTCGCACCAAGCGAAGACAGCGCGCGGAGCAGGCCGCGCAGAAGGCCGCAGTCAAGCTGCTCTTCCCGCTAGCCTGCTTTCTGTTCCCCACGCTCTTCATAGCAATCTTAGGCCCCGCAGCCCTCAATTTAATTGACACGCTCGGCAACGTCTAAGGAGGTCTCGCAAGCGATGAAAAAACGTACCATCATAGCCATCCTTTTAGCATTCACGCTGACCTTCGGCATCACAGCGCTCTGGAACTCAGCCGAAACAAACGTGCGTGAGGGCGACACGGAAACCAATATCATCAAGGAGAACGGCGCGGAGGCTGGCAAGGTAAAGGACAAGAAGGGCAACCCTGTCGTCTCCGCCTTGAAAGCGCCGTTCAAGGCCATTGGAAAACTTTTCGGCAGAGGAAAGTCGGACGACCGCGTGCAGCGCCTGACGGAAAAGGACTTGGAGAAATTCGAGGCGGCGGGCGTTTCGCGCGTCGAAGACAGCCGCGCGGATAAATCGGAGAAGAAAGAAAAATCTGCCATCTCAACGGCGCGCGACCACTTAACCGAAGGACGCGCCCTTTTATCTGCGGGGCGCATCAACGAAGCCATCGCGGAACTCTCTGTCGCCGCATCGCTCGACCCGTCTCTGAGCGAAGCGCATAACCTTCTCGGCGTGGCCTTCGACCGCAAGGGCATGAGCGAGCGCGCACGCGAATCTTACGAGCGCGCAGTCCGCGCCCAGCCGGAAGACGCGCAGACGCTCAACAACCTGGGCTACTCGTTTTATCTGAACGGCAACTACCGCGCGGCTGTTGACCGCCTGAAGCGAGCCGCGCGCCTTGCGCCCACGGACGAGCGCATCCTCAACAATCTGGCCCTGGCCCAATGTCGCCTTGGCAAGTACAAGGACGCCCTCAAGAGCTTCACACGCGCGGGCGGTGAATTCATGGGGCGCATCAACACCGCCACGATGCTTGAGCGCGCGGGCCGCGACGCGGAAGCCATAGAGCAGTACGAAGCCGCGCTGCGTGTTCAATCCAACTCTACGGTCGCGCTACGCCGGTTGGCAGAACTCTACGAGCGCTATGGCCGCACGAATGAAGCGCAGGCCGCACGCGTCTCGCTCGCAAACAATGGCCGCGAGACCGTTGCGGCGTGGGAAGCAAACTAAAAGGGATTGATTCATTTGTTCATCAGTTCATTGATTCAATGGGTAAATCGTGATGACGCATACGACGATACTGACACGCACGGAGATTGAGAGCATGGGGCCGCCAGCGCCCGAAGAGTTGATGGATGCAGGTGTGGCCGAAGGCTTCCTGTGTGACCTGGCGCTCAAGCATGTGGCCTACCTGCCCGACCCTACGACCGCAGCCATAGCCAAGCGGCTTCATCTGCCGCGCACGCTCTCCGAAGAGTTGTTGCAGCATCTCTACAGGGAGAAGCTGATAGAGGTGCGGCTTCAGACGAGCGTGGGCGCGACGCGCTACGCCATGCTGGATCACGGTTGGGAGCGCCTTGCGCGCGTGCAGGCGGTCTGCGGCTACACGGGGCCTGCGCCGGTCTCTCTGGCGGACTACACGCACATGATGCGTCTTCAGGCTGTGCCTTCGCGCCCGGCTTCTATGGAGACGGTCAAAGAAGCCTTTCAAGACTTGGTGCTGCCCGAAACTCTGTTGCAGACCCTGGGCTGCGTCATCAACTCTCGCCGCTCACTCTTTCTCACGGGCATTCCGGGCACTGGCAAGACAGCCGTTTCCGAGCGCATCAATGCGGCGCTGCCCGGAGCCATCTGGATTCCCTACGCGGTGGAGCTTGACGGTCAGATTATTCGCATCTACGACTCGCACTGTCACCGCGCGGCACCGGAGGACGTGACGCCTGCGGAGTATGACCATCGATGGATTCTGATAGAGCGCCCGCTTGTCATAGTTGGCGGCGAGCTAACCCTGGACGACACGGATTTGAAGTGGTCGGAGTCCGCGCGCTTTTATGAAGCGCCGTTTCAGATGAAGTCCAACGGCGGAACTCTTGTCATTGACGACTTCGGTCGCCAGCGAGTTGCGCCACACGACCTCTTGAATCGCTGGATTGTGCCGCTTGAGCGCCGCGTAGATTACCTGACGCTCGTCACGGGCAAGAAACTCGAAGTGCCTTTCGAGCAGTTGGTCGTCTTCTCAACGAACCTTGAAGAGAAGGATTTGGTGGACGAAGCGTTCCTGAGGCGCATGGGTTATCGTGCGCGCGTAGAGCCGCCCACGCCTGCCGCCTACATGGAGATTTTCCGGCGCGCATCCCAGGCGCGCGGGCTTCATTGCGAGCAGCCCTGCCTGGATCACCTGCTCAATAACTACATGATAGAGCATAGGGTGATGAAGGCTTGCGAGCCGCGCGACATACTGAACCGCGTGACAGACATCTGCCTGTTCGAGGGAAGACCGCTTGAACTCTCGCCCAAGCTGATTGACCTCGCCTGGCGAAATTACTTCGGCACGTCGCACGGTTTTACTCCCAACGAAGAACGGGCCGCGTTCGGCCACGCCAAAACCGACCCGCTTCAACTTTAGAGGGCATGACCATGACCCGAAAGACCAGAGTCTTCATATGCAGCTACATTCCACTGGCCGTCGCTTTCCTATGCTTCGCCGGAGTGATTAGCGTGAGCGCGCAAAGCTCTTCGGGCGGTGCGCGCTCCCTTAACAGGAGCAGCAATCGCGGCCAGCGTGCGCGCAGAGGTGCGCCGCGCTCCCCCGTCATCGTACGCGCCCGCGCAGGCGAAACGCTGGCCGCGCTCTCTTCTCGCTTTAACGTCTCGGTAGAAGACCTCGCCCACGCCAACAATCTCAAAGCAGATGCGCGCTTGGCACCGGGCCAGCAGCTAATAGTCCCGCTAGGCTCCGCCGCAGAGAAAGCGTCGGCAGTAGTTGCAGCGCCGCCTTCATCAATCTTGCAGGAGACGGACGCCAATCGCTTAAGGCTCACGGATGGAACCGCGATTGAGTTCGACGACGTGTGGGAGGATGCGCGCGGCGTCTGGTACAGGAAAGGCGGCATGGTCAATCTAATCACGCGAGACTGCGTGACTTCTATTGAAAGAAAGACGGCTGAGGCTGCCGCAGAGAAGAGCGCCGCCTCTCAGACCAAAGCGAAGATTGTCGAAGTGAGCGAGACGGAGAAGCGAGAGCGCGAGCCTGTCTGGATTTATCTGGTCGGAGGCGCGCGTGTCGAAGCCGACGAGGTGTCGGAGACCGAGACGGGCGCTTGGTACAAACGCGGTGGGCTTTCCATCTTCCTAGAACGCTCGCGCATAGAGCGCATAGAGCGTGAGCGGCCCGTAGCTTCTGAAGATGCGCCTTCATCCGGTGCCTGGATTGCTCGCGGCTGGACAACTGGCAATCCTAAGCTGGACGAGATGATAAAGGCCGGGGGCCAGCGCTACGGCGTTGACCCTTACCTCATCTTCTGCGTCATGGAGCAGGAGTCGCGCTTTAATCCGCGCGCTTTGAGTCCGAAGGGAGCGCGAGGGCTTATGCAGTTGATGCCGGGCACGGCGGCTCGCTTCGGAGTCCGAAACAGCTTTGACCCGCAGCAGAACATCATGGGCGGAACGCGCTACCTGAAGCAGTTGCTTGAGCAGTTTAATGGTCGCGTTGACCTGGTGCTGGCAAGCTACAATGCAGGAGAGGGCGCTGTCATGAAGTACGGCGGGAACGTTCCGCCCTACAGAGAGACGCGCGATTACGTGCGGCGCATAGGCGCGCGTTACGGTCAGCCAAACTCTCTGATACAGTCCACGGCCATGACGAGCGCAACTCGTCAGAAATAGAAATTAACCGAGATGGACAGGATAAGCAGGATAAGGAAAAAGCAACCCTTTATGCTTTTATCCTGTGTATCCTGTCCATCCTGTTTGATTCTGCTTTGGGGGTGAAGCGTGATGAAGATTTGTATGACACGAATCCTGTCGGCTCTGGCTATTTCTATGGCGCTCTGTTGTCAGGCGGCGCTGGCTCAGCAGTCTAGGGAAGCGCCCCTGACGAACGCTGCGGTCGTCAAGCTGGTGCGCGCAGGCTTCAAAGATAACACCGTCATCAGCATCATACGCTCGCGCCCGCATCAATTCGACCTTTCGCCCGACCGGCTGATAGAACTGAAGAAAAGCGGCGTCAGCGAAAAAGTAATCCTCGCCATGCTCGCTGTGGACGACGCCTCGTTCGCGGATGACGATTGGAGCAACGATCCTTTCTTCAAAGATTCGCTGGGCACGCGAAGCGGCAACAACCAGAGCGGCGGCGGAAACTCTGCGGACATCTTCGGCAGTAGCGGAGGTTCACGTGGGCGCTCAAGAAGCACAGGCGCGCGTGGCGGCAACGCGGACGACACGGAAACGAGCGGGAGCGCGACTGTCAAAATCCTTCGCCCGCCGGTGGAATCTGGCGGAGCAGGCGCGCCTCAGATGGAGAGAACGCCTACGCTCAACAACAATTCAATCATAGAACTGGTCGAAGCGGGCTTTTCCGAAGGCACGATTATACGTCGTATAGAACAGTCGCCCGTCGAATTTGATCTCTCGCCGGACAATCTCAAGGAGTTGCGCCGCCGTCGGGTGACCGAAGCGATTATCAACGCCATGACCGCCGCCATGTCGGATGAGCCTGCTGAAAAGCGCGTGACGCAATAATATGAAAGGCAAACAGGTTCCAATTGGAGTTCGTTCAGGCTTGCTGCTTGCGATTCTCTTTTGCCTTCTCATCTTTCTGCCGCACGCTCTGGCGCAGCAGGAGGGCAACTTCGGGCTGCCTCCGCCGCCGCCACTGAAGCCAAAGCCGAAGCCAACGCCAACGCCGGGCATAGAAGAGCAGGAGTTGAATGAAGGCGATACCATCCGTGTCAGCACAACGGAAGTGCTTCTGCCCGTAACGGTGCGCGACCAGTCGGGCAGGCTTGTGACCGGGTTGAAGAGGGAAGACTTTCGCATCTTCGAGGACGGTCGAGAGCAGCCTTTGACAGACCTCGCGCTCAGGCAAGCGCCGGTTGATGTGATAGTGATGGTCGATGCTTCTTCCAGCGTGGCGAGCAATCTTGAAGATTTCCGCCGCGCCGTGGAAGAGTTCGCTGAGCGCCTAGCGCCCGAAGACCGCATCAGCCTGGTGAAGTTCGATGACCGCGTAGAACTCTTGCAGGATTGGACGCAGAGCCGCGTACAACTCAGGCGCTCCTTGCGGCGTATCAGCCCTGGCGTCTTCACGCGCTTTTATGACGCGCTTATGCTGGCCGCACGCGAGCAGTTTCAAAACAGTCAGCGCCGCCACGCCATAGTTGTTCTCACGGACGGCATAGACAGCCAGCGCGGCTACGCTTCGCTTGAGATGGCTATGGCCGCGCTGGTGCAGGCGGGCGCTGGCGTTTACGCCATCAGTAATACAGAGATTGAGCGTGTGAAAAAGCGCGAAGAGCTTGACACTTTGCTGGCTTCCGGCTCGTCTTCGGTGCAGTTCAACCAGCTTCGCATAGGAGACTTGCGCGAGGGGCTTAGAGTGCTGGACGTGAGCGAGCAGAACCTTGAGCGGTTGGCGGACGTGACGGGCGGGCGCATGTTCAGGCCCGAAAGCTTCGCCAATCTCGACAGCGTTTACCGCGAAGTCGCGGAAGATTTACGCAGCCAGTACTCCATCTATTATTCGCCGCAGAACAAGGCGCGCGATGGCCGTTTCAGGCGCGTGCGCGTAGAGGTACGTAACCCCCAGCTTCGCGCAAAAACGCGCATAGGCTACTTCGCCCCGCGCGGTTAAACGGCCTAGCAGCACCGGCTTTCTTAATTGCCACTATATTGCAATAATTCCGCAACCTTAACGAATCATCCGGCGGCTATTTTCTAAATTACGCGGAGCAACAATTCGATGGGTGGATAAGGGAAGTGGCGGCAGGCCCCGGCGGGGGGAGTCTGCCGCTTTTCCGTTTAGACCATTCGTTTGAAGATGGACATTACAGCCTCTATGGCTTTAACGTGAATGCCACGGTTGCGCCATTCTTCAAGCTCTATGCGGTTGCATGCCTCAAGGTCTTTGCGGAAGACCGCTTCGAAGCCCGCCGCGAAATCCCTGTCGTAGACGCAGACGTTATTCTCATCGTTCAGCGTGAAGGAGAGATAGTCGAAATTGATTGTGCCTACGGTCGTCCACACCCCGTCGCAGACCATGAACTTCTGGTGCATCATAGTGCGGTTGTATTCGTAGATTTCCACGCCCGCTTCCAGCAGCTTGCCGTAAAGACGCGAACTGTTTCTGCGCGCCAGCAGCCCGTGGTCGTTGTGCTCGCCCGGCACTATGATTTTAACGTCCACGCCTCTGCGCTTCGCCGCGACTAAAATATCAATCGCCTCGTCGTTCGGGATGAAATAAGGGTTGGCTATCAGTATGGATTTACGCGCGGAGATGATTGAGAGGTAATAGAGTATGCGCGCCGTGGAAGAGTTCGTCTCCGGCTCGCTCAGGATGGTCTGAATTGAAAGCGCGCCCGATTGCTCTATCTGCGGAAAGTAGTCCGGGCCTGAGACTACTTCGCCCGTGGTCTCAAGCCATTTCTGTGCAAAGCCTGTTTGAAGCTGCGTGACGGCAGGCCCTTCTATCCTGACCAAAGTGTCTCGCCAGTGCTCCGGGTCTTGAGCATTGCCCGTCCAGTGCTCTGCATAGCCAGCGCCTCCCTGAAAGCCTATGCGCCCGTCCACGACCGTTATCTCGCGGTGCGTGCGATTGCTGATGCGGTCAATGGTGAAGAACCAGACGGGATGAAAGCGCGCGACGCGGCATCCTCCGTCCTCAAGCTTGCGCTCCATCTTGCTGCTCATCTTCCTTGAGCCGACGGCGTCAACCAGAACACGTATGGCAACACCGCCGCGAGCCTTGGCTATGAGCGCGTCCGCGACGCGATTTCCCAACGGGTCGTCCCAGAAGATGTATGCCTCTATGTTTATGGAATGCTGAGCGCCGCCTATGGCTTCGAGTATGGCAGGATAAAACTGGTCGCCGTTGAAGAGAGGGTCTATGCGATTGCCTGGGACAAAGGGCGCTCCGGTGGCCCCCGCTATAGAAGGCAGAAACTCCGCAGACTCTATGGCAATCTCTTGGCTCAGTCCGAACTTAGGATTGCCGCGCTCCTGCTGAAACAAGAAGAGTCCGGCCCAGAGCAATAGGAATACGCCTAGCACGGCCAGCCACTTCTTCAAGGTCGCTTCAGCCGCCCAGACCAGAAGCGACACCCACCCCGCATAGAATGAACGACGAAGACGCTGCCGCCACCCCTTTGCCTGTGCCCTGCGTCGCCGCGCAGTTTTAAGAAGACCGTGCAGCCGCCGAGACGAGGGCCGCTTTACCCCTTTGCTCTCTTTAGTCATTCGATTCCATGTAGAGCTTTCAGCCCCGCAACCTGTTCACCGCTTCCATCAATCTTTCCACACGCTCGCGGTCAACGGTATTCGCCCAGTGCCCGTCCTTTTTGAAATAAGAGCCAATAATGAAGCCGTCAGCCACACGGTAAAACTCGGCTATGTTGGAGAGGTCAACGCCGGAGCCTAAGATGACAGGAAGACGACAGTGCGCCCTGACCTTTCCAACATCTTCAAGACGTGGCGGGCGGCCCGTGACGCTGCCTGTGACTATGACGGCATTACCTCGCATGAATTCTACGGCCTCCGCCGTCTCGCCCAGGGTTATGTCTGTAGTGACCGCGTGCGAAGAATGCTTCTTCTTGACATCGGCCCACACCTCAACGCGGTCGGCTCCAATCTGTTTTCTGTAACGCAGAAGCTCCGCAGCGCTCGATTCTATCCAGCCCTCGTCCGCTATGTGCGCGAAGACGTAGCCTTCGGCGCGAATGAGGTCGAGACCGGCAGCGTGGGCCACGGCCATCGCTTCCATGTTGGCACCGGCCAGAATCTGAATGCCCGTGGGAAGAGAACATTCCTCTTTCACAGAGAGAGCTATGACGGCCATGGCAGCCACAATCTCAGGCCCCACGCGCCCGCGCAGGTAAGGCACGTCATGCATGTTCTCTATCATCAGGCCGTCTACGCCGCCCGACAAGTAGACGCGCGCCTCCGCCCTAGCGTGCTCTATGATTTCGTAGACGCTTCCTGTCCCGGCGGGCGTGCCCGGCAAAGCACCTACATGAATCACGCCGATGACGGGCTTCTCTTTAATGAAGAGCGCATTACTCATCTCTCTTCACTAAACTCTGAAGCAGAAAATATGTCAATCCTAAATTTTGAGTTCTGTAGGCTGGAAGCACAGGGCCGGATAGTTGCCGCAGAAAACGATCGGCCTGAAATAATTCAGGGCAGCGCTACGCCGCCGCAAGCGCGAGTGAGCGCGAGTCTCAGCCTGCGCGGCCTTGTCGGGAGCTTGACGTAACTGTTGAAGATTAGCTTTCGCGGGACTAAAGGTGGGAGTTCGGATTCGTCCCGCGCGCTTTTTATGGTTCGACTAAGCCCTTTTTAATGTTGCGCTGCCATTGCTCATAGTTTTTGATGCGCCGCTTGGCTTGCTTGCGGGTCAGGTTCATCATACGCGCCACGTGATTGATGCGCTCGGTTCTGTCTTTCTTCTTATCATAGGGATCGCCCTTTGCTTGCAGAAAAAAGTCATAGGCACGTTCCCATTCCTCTTTGACTTCGGGCGTCGCTTGTACCCCTCTCAGTTCCGGCATTCTGATTGTTCCTCTTTGTTGCTGTTATTGCCTACATTAATGCAATGTTTTAATGCAAAATTTCAAGCCCCAATAATAGCTTAATTAAAAAAGAGAATTGAAGAGCAACCTTAAGCTACTGGCATTCGGGGCTTTACATCTGCGCGCCTGATTCTTCGCCGCTAATGGCATGGTCATTGCCATTACAACCGGGCGTGAACGAGGTTTACCGATATTGATGAGTGAGCGCAAAGGGCGCTCTCGCAAAAGCTGAAAGGAGATATACTTCATGTTGTGGACGATTCTTGTAATACTTCTGGTCCTGTGGCTAATCGGTCTGGTGGCACACATCGGTGGTGGGTTGATTCACCTTTTACTGGTAGTTGCGCTCGTCATCTTCGTCATCAATCTTCTGACTGGGCGTAGAACAGTATAGCCGATTCGACGCGGCTTGAGGGTAACTTTTTCTGTGGACGCATGTCTGAATTACCGGTTAGCGCCGGTATAAATGCCTGCTCCGGTCGAAAGATCAGAGCAGCGTCCACAACAAGGCAACGCTTCTTTCCTTAGGGGAAGGAGCGTTGTTTTATCAGCGCTTCGGAAAATAAAAGAGGCTCGCTTCTATCATAGAAGCGAGCCTCTTTTATTTTCCAGCCGCTCTTTCCTTAATACCCTCTGTAACCGTCCGTGTAGCCGTTGACGAATCCCTGGCGGAAGTATTGGCGATACAGTTCTCGATTGCCGTAGCGGGAATTGTAGTCCTTATCGGCGTCACGATAAGCGCCCTCATCCCTGTATTCATATCGCTCGCCGCGCATGCGGTCTTCGCGCCCCTTCCTTATGCCTTCGTTGTAGCCAGCGTTCAAGGCCGTCTGCCTCAACTCGTAAGAGCCGCCGTACCTGCCGTAGTTCCCATAGCCGCCGTAGTTTCCATAGCCGCCATAGTTACCATAGCGCCCGTCGCCGCGATAATAACCGTCGTTGTTATAGTCTCGGTCACGGTCGTAGCGACGGTTGCGACTCCAACGCTCGTCGCGGCGTCTGCCGTCTCGGTCGCGCCAACGCCCGTCCCTGTCTCTGTCGCGTCGCTCGTAACGGTCTCTGCGATACTGGCCTTCCTGCGCCTGAACAGTCGCGCCGGAGATAATTGCGATACCGAACAGCACTGTGAACGCCAGAATAGCTCCACCAATCCTGCTCTTCAAATAACTGAATCTCATTAGCTGACCTCCTTTGGCCTGCGAAATCCGCAACTCTCATGCCCATCGAAGAGGACAGCCGGTTTAAGAGAATTTTGCGAGTCGTTTATATTTCCAAGACTTCCCGCTTCAACACTATATCGTATAGCCACTAGACGACATGGGGCACGGAAAGAGCGCGGCCCTTATCTTTGCTTTTCTTCGCTTGCTCGCCACAGGTACCAGCTTGCTACGGAGCGGAAGGGACGCCAGCGTTCGCCGTGCTGTAGGAGTTCCCTGGGCTTGGGCTGCTCTTTTAAGCCGTAGACATTCATAAAGCCTTTGCGGACGGCGAAGTCGCCCACGGGCAGAACGTCCGGCCTGCCCAGCCTGAAGATGAGCAGCATCTCTACAGTCCAGCGCCCTATGCCTCTGACGGTTGTCAGTCGCTCTATTATCTCTTCGTCTTCCATGCGGCGCAGGCGTGCCAGAGTCGGCACAGTGCCGTCCAGAGTTTTGGCGGCGAGGTCTTTGATGGCAACGGTCTTGGCCGTGGACAGGCCAGCCCGGCGCAATAAATCCTCCGGGGCGTTCAGGATGTCCTCAGGTTTGAGCCTGCCGCTATTGCCAAAGAGGTCGCGGACTCTCTGGTGTATGGCCCCTGCGGCGTTACCGTGCAGTTGTTGATAGATAATGTTGCGCGCCAGCGATTCAAACGGATTATGCATCGCGCGAATCTCCATAGAAAAGGGAAGGCGCTTAATCCAGACGGCAAGCCGCCGGTCGGCTGCTGCCAGAAATCTGCAAGCCTCTTCCGGGTCATAACAGAAACCCGTGCGCTTTGAATTATTCAGGGATTTGTCCTCGCTTCCGTTTAATCTGCCTCAGTATTGACGCCCCCATGCTCCTATGTTAGCTTTTTTGCACTTTCTTAAATAGCAGCGCACAACTAGAGGCTTTACCTTATTCGCCACAACTTCTCCAAGCGCACCGAAGTTTCCGCCCACTGGCAAATGGCCGGAATTGTATTGAACTAAAAAACCAAAAGAGTGTGAAGCTATGAGTACAGCAGAAAAAGAGGCAGCGATGAGCGCCCCCGACGGCGCATCACCGCAAGCCAACAGCAACCAGCCAGACGCCGCCTCCTCAGCTTTGGGCGAGGCGAGCAACATAGACAAGATCAGGGACATCCTCTTCGGCGTGCAGATGCGCGACTACGAGAAGAGATTCTCTCGCCTTGAGGAGCGTCTGCTGAAGGAATCAAACGACCTGCGCGACGAGACGCGCAAGCGCTTTGACGCGCTTGAGACCTTCGTCAAAAACGAGTTCGAGGCCATAACCGGACGACTGCAATCGGAGCAGCGCACGCGCGACCAGTCCGTACAGAACCTCTCTCGTGAGCTACAGACGACCGGTCAGACTTTGGAAAGAAAGCTCTCGGAGTTTGATGAGCAGACCACGCGCACGCAAAGAGAGTTGCGCCAGCAGATTCTTGACCAGTCGAAAAATTTGAGCGACGAGATACGACAAAAGTATGAAGAGTTGTCGGCTCTGCTGGACAGGGAAGTCGCTGAACTCGGCAACGTCAAGACAGACCGCGCCTCGCTCGCCTCGCTCTTTACCGAAGTGGCGCTCAGGCTGAACAACGACTTCAAAATCCCCGGTAACGATTAAGAACAGTTTTCAGTAATCGGTTTTCAGTTTTCAGCTAAAAGCAAGTCGCTCTTTTCTGAAAACTGAAAACTAAAAACTGAAAACTGAATTTATGATGGCTGAGCCTCGTTCACAGGACGTGCTCGAAGAGGGCGTGCATCTGGACGCTGCGTCGGATGACGCGGAGATGGCCGAGCTGCGTAGTCTGCTGCTTGGCCCCGCAGAAGGGCAGATTGCTGAGATACACGAGCGGCTGACAGACCCGCACAGGCAGTTGACGGAAGTAAGCACCGTGCTGCCAGATGCCATAGCGGTTCGCACGCGGCAGGACGACGAACTGGCAAACGCCCTTGGGCCGACCGTGACTACGGCCATAGAGCGCTCGGTTCGCAAGAACCCGCAGCCCCTAGTTGACGCAATCTTTCCCGTGATTGGGCCTGCGATTCGCAGGGCCATCTCCGTAGCCTTGAGCGGAATGGTGCAGTCGCTCAACCAGAGCATGGCCTACAGCTTCTCCGTGCAGGGCTTGAAGTGGAGGATTGAAGCCTGGCGCACTGGAAAGCCTTTCGCGGAAGTCGTGATGCTCCACACACTGCTCTTTCGCGTCGAGCAGGTCTTTCTAATACACAGAGAGACGGGGCTGCTGTTGCAGCACGTTGTTGCAGGCAGCGCCGCCGTCCAGGACGCGGACATGGTCTCAGGGATGCTCACGGCCATACAGGATTTCGTGCACGACTCCTTCAACTCGCCAGCCGAAGAGCAGCTTGAGACGCTTGAAGTCGGCGAGCTTACGGTCTGGATTGAGCAGGGGCCGCTAGCAATTCTTGCCGCCGTCATACGCGGCACCGCGCCGCAGGAGCTACGCCCAGTTTTTCAGGAGACACTGGAGACCATTCATCTACAGTTTCGCACGGCGCTACAGGATTTTTCGGGCGACGCTTCGGAGTTCGACGGCGCGCGACCGCTTCTCGAAGATTGCCTGCAAACGCAAGTTGACCAGGACAAGCAAGCGGCTGCGCCGAATCGCTTCCCGCGTTCGCTGATTGTCATAGCGAGCATCATCCTGCTGGCGCTTCTGGTCTGGGGCTTCTTTGCCTGGCGCGATTCAAGGCGCTGGAACGCTTACGTCGAAAGAGTCAGGCGAGAGCCTGGAGTGGTCGTCACGGACGCTGGCACGCGCGACGGGAAATATTTCATAGACGGTTTGCGCGACCCTCTTGCGCGCGACCCACAGGCTTTTTTAGCCGAAGCCAATGTTGACCCGAAGACGGTCGTCACGCGCTTTGAGCCTTTTCAGGCTATGAGTCCAGAGTTTGTGCTGCCTCGCGCACGCAGACTGCTTGAGCCTCCGCCGACCGTGAATCTGAAGTTCGATAACGGCGTGCTTGAGGCCGAAGGCTTCGCCTCGCTTGAGTGGATAACTGAGATGCGGCGCACCGTGCGCTTCGTTCCGGGCGTCACGCAGTTCAAGGATGAAAACCTGCTGGCCGTTGACCGCATAGTGAATCCTTCGCTCCTCTTCGAGCTTGACAAGACGGAGCCTGCGCCCGGACAGGAAGAGAAGTTCAAGCAGTTGATGGCAGACATAGAGCGATTGCAGAAGCTGGCCGAGTCCATGAATAAGAACGCGCGCCTTGAGATTACAGGGCACGCTGACGGGAGCGGAAGCGAGGAGCGCAACGCCGAGTTGAGCCGTGGACGCGCGGAAAAAATCGCTTCCGAGTTGAACGCTCGATTGCCTTCAAAGAATAATCTGACGATTGTGGCCGCCGCCTCTAAAGAAAAATTGCGTGCAGAACTGACGGAAGCTGACCGCGCCGCCAATCGCAGCGTGACCTTCAAGATAATTCTGACAGATGCCAGATAGGGAGAGACCTCTACAGCCATGATGAGTGAACGCAATATTGTGCAGAAGAAAATCTGCATGCTGGGGACTTTCGCCGTCGGCAAGACAAGTCTTGTGCGGCGCTTTGTCCAGAGCATCTATTCGGATAAGTATCACACCACGGTCGGCGTCAAGATTGATAAGAAGCTCATTGATATGGACGGCACACAGAAGATGATGATGATGCTCTGGGACGTTGAGGGCGCGGAACAGGCGCACGAGCTTCGTAAATCATACCTGCGCGGAGCGAGCGGTTATCTCTTGGTCGCGGACGGCACGCGCAAGGAAACTCTCTACAGGGCCTTGGAGATTCAGACACGCGCGCAGGACGCGCTCGGCCTAGTGCCCTACGTTTTTCTCATCAACAAGTCGGATTTGGTAGACGAGTGGACGATTGACGAGCGCGAGCTTGAAGCGCTGGTTGAAAAGGGCTGGCACGTCATACGAACCAGCGCCAAGTCCGGCGTCGGAGTCGAAGAGGCTTTCATGGCGCTGGCGCGTAAAATGATGGAGATGCCGAAATGAGCGAGCTTCCAACACCCATACGCGACTTTATTCTTGAGTTGACGGAAGACATGCGCTCTCCGGCCTACATGTTGGTAGGCAGCGAGAATCAGTTGATGGCCTGGGGCGGCGACTGGAACGCTTACGAAGTAGCAGGATTGGACGAGCGGATTGATGTCACCGAGCACGTCCCTTTTCTTCAGGGAATGCTGCCGCTTGAGACCAACAACGTCTTTCTGCCTTACGTGCAGACGCGCGAGGGACAGTACGCGGACATCTACCTCTTCCAGAGGAAGGAAGGCACGTGGGTTCTGATACTGGACGCGACCGCCGACGCCACCAAGCGACAGCGCATGCAGCAGAAGGCCAGCAACCTCAGCCTTCAGGTCGCAGACCTTGAGCGCGAAGGCGAACAGCTTTACCAGGCTCAAAGCATTCTTGAAGAGAAGGTCAGGGAAAGAACCGCAGCGCTTGGCGAGGCGAATCTGCAACTGAAGAGAGAACTGGCCGAGCGCCAGCGTGTGGAAGATGCCCTGCGCGAATCCGAGTCACGCTTTCGTCGTCTAAGCGACTCGAACATGATAGGCATACTCTTCTGGGATTTGAAGGGGCGCATCACGGACGCCAACGATGCCTTTCTGGATATGCTCGGCTACACGCGCGAGGATTTGGAGGCGGGACGGATTCACTGGGATCAGGTCACGCGCCCCGAAAGCCTCTCATTGGACGACGGTGCATTCGAAGAGATGCGCGAGAGCGGAGCCTGCACCCCCTTCAAGCGCGAGTTCATACGCAAGGATGGCACCCCCGTCACACTGCTCTTCGGCGCAGCGCTCCTAGAAGGAACTCAAAACAAGATAGTCTGCTTCGCCCTAGACCTTTCACGATACAAATAGAAGGAAAACCTTTTTACTGTTTCTTTCTATTGCCAGCCGGAGGTGGCGTATCTGTGTGATGGAAGACCGATGTGTATATGCGGGCCTGTGGCAGAGCCTGGGATGGCTCCGCGAAAGGCTGCGAAGGGAATGCCGTTGGCGCGAAGAAATTCCATCAACGCGCGGCCTTCAACGCTGTCGGGGCTAACGCCTACGTCCATGGCGTTGCGGTGATCCAGCCCCCAACGATTGTGCAGTGCCGATTGACCGTAAGCAGAGATTGGAAGTTGTCTTCCGAATCTTTGCAGGAAGAACTGCTGAATCTTCCATGATTCGGAGAGCAGCCAGGAGCCTGTGCCGCCGTAGCGTATGTAAGACGCGGTCTGCGTGAGCTTGCCCTTCGAGGGCGGCGGCAGTTTAGCCATCTCTTCCAGCGCCTTTGCCTCTACCATCATCTGCGCCACCTGCTCGTCCGCCGCGCGCATCTGCTTCTGCGCCTCTGTAATCTTTGCCTTAGCCTGTGCGACCGCCCGCTCGCTGTCTTCCACGTCCCGCTTCGAAACGAGTCCCTGCGCGTAAAGCTCCTTCAACTTCGCAAGCTTGTCTTCCTCTCGTTTCACGTCCTTCTCGTAGAGAGTTACAAGTACCGTAAGGCTCTCCTTGTATTCGCCGGTGAGCCTGACGAACTCCTCCCTGCTCTTTGAAAGCTCATCCTTTGCGGGCGTCGTCTTCTTCTGCGATGAAGGTTGAGCCTTAGGCTTTCGCCTGTTCTGTGCAGTGATGGTCTGTGAAACTGACAGGGTAGATAGCAGAAGAAGCGCAAAGAGGCTGAAAGAAGTTGCGCGGCGGCGCGCCTCGCGCGTGGGCGAGAGCGAAAGCCGCACGATTTTTAAGAGCCTGCCTGTCATCAAAACGCACATAAAAGCGGGTGTTCGTAATGTCTCAATAATAACATTACGCGCACCCGCTCGACTAATGTTCCCTGATTCAAACAGGGATGCACAGGATAGACAGGATAGAAGAGATTGATTCAATGAAACGATGAACCTATGAACAGATGAATCAATTCTTCCTCTCCCATCCTGTCTATCCTGTGCATCCCTAGTTCCCCCTTGCTCGCTCAAACTCTCAGTGGTCGCTCTTTTCGTCGTCGCGGCGCGCGTCACGCTCCGCCACACGCGCGTCGAACTTTTGCTGCTGCTCCGGCGTGAGCAGCGCGCGTATCTTCGTGCGCGCGTTCTGTCTCACAGTGTCGTAGCGCGGGCGCACCTCAGCGCGAAGTTGACGATACTCGTCGCGCGTCTGCTCCAGTATGGCGCGAATCTGCGTAGCCTGTTGCTCGTTCAGATTGAGGTCGCGCTTCATGCGCTCAAAGACCTCTTCCGTGCCATTCTTCCTGCGCTCGGCGCGCTCATTGCCAGCGCGCAGGCGATAGACGCTGTCCAGAGAGACGCCAGTGATGCAGCCCAGGATGAAGACGCCCACCACCGCGAGCCATATTTTGACTAAAGTCTTGCCTCGCTCGGTCATCTGGATGCACCTCGCTCTTCGTCATTCAATATGGTCGCCAGAACATCGTCGCTTGATAACGGCTGCCGCTCGGTTGTAAAGACCACGCGCTCCACGCCCGCGTCCCGCTCGTCCAGCAGAGCCTCGTCGCTGTAGCCCGCAATGGTTCTGGTGAAGCTGGCCGATAAAAAGAGAACGAAGGCCAGAAAGGCTACGAGCGCCATCGCTGGCACGGCTCGCCAGATGACGCCGAAGAGCGCACGCCAGCGCTCGCCCTCTTCGCATCGCACGCGCTCCGAATTGATGCGTGCGCGCAGGCGCGTGTAAAGGAAGGGCTGCGCGGCTGCGGCCTCTACGGCCTCTTCATTATCGGCAGAGGCGCGAATGATTGCGCGACCTAAACGGTCAAGGTTGTCGCTTGCGCCCTCTATCTTTTTGCCGGTCATCTTAATTTCACCTGCTCTCTGCCGCCGGGCGCTGAATCCGTAAAGGTTCTGTGCCCTCGGCTTCATTATTGAAAACGCTCCCGCACGGTTTGCGGTTACAGAAACCTTTGCAGCACGCGCCTCAGAGAAGCTCTGGCGCGGTGCGCCCTGACTTTGACTTTCGAGACAGACCAGCCGGTCACTTCCGCGATTTCGGAAACGGACATCTCTTCGGCGTCCAGCATGACCAGCACCATACGGTCTTCTGCGCTCAGTCGCGCGAGCAGCTTGTCGGCCAGGTCGCGCGCCACAGCCTCTCCTTCCACGTCGCTTCCGGCTTCGACTGCGCGCAGGCTCTCCTTTAGCCACTCCGTATCTTCTTCCGACACATCGCTGAGGGTGGTTTCCTGCCTGCGGCGCTTTCGTCTTAGCTCGTCGTAACAGCAATTATAGGCGATGCGCGCTATCCAGGCGGCGAAGGAAGCCTCCTGCTGGTTGGAGAAATCATTCAGGGCGAAATAGGCTTTGGTAAAGCTCTCCTGAACTATCTCTTCGACCTGTTCGCGCTGGCGAAAGAAGCGGCTGGCTATGAGCGCAGTGCGGCGGCGGTGACGATTGAAAAGCTCCTCGAAGGCAGAGTCGTCGCCCGTATCGCGCACGCGCGCCACAAGCTCTACGTCCGACGGCTCGACCGCCACACGCTCAGGAGGCTGTTCCAGTTTGATAGGCTCGGAGCTGTCTGCCATCTCGTCCATCAATTATGAACTGCCTGCGTGTCTCCTGTCTTCTCTGGAATTTGTTTGAGGTGAAAATAAAGCGGCAGCTCTTTTGATTAAAGAGCTGCCCCTTGGTTTTCAGATAGTAGGGGCAGGGACAAGTCCTCTGCCCCTACAAATTCTTGCTTGTTACTGCTGCTGAATCTGTCCCTGGTTCGCTTTGCGGCGAGCGCGCCATTCCTGCATTTTCTGCTCTCTCTGCTGGCGTTCTGCTGCAAGCTGCGCCTTCTGTTCCGGCGTCAGCACGTTGTAAATCTCGGACATCATGCGCGCATGCTGAACTTCCATCTCGACGCGGGCGTTGGCGCGAGCCTGTGCAGCCGCGCGCACCTGCGCTTCGTCAAACGTGCCGCCCTTAAAAGCATCGAATCCGCCGCGACGCTCTCCGCGCCCTTGCTGGCGCAGAGCCTTCGCGCTCTCGCGGTAGCGAGCGGTAATCTGTCTGATCTGCTCTTTCTGAGCGTCCGTCAGGTTAAGCTTTTCAGCGAAGCGTCCGCCGAAGAAGCCTGCGCGCCCGCCGCGCTTGCCTCCGCGCCAGGAGCGCTCCGTGCGGCCCTTCGAGCCGTCCTGCCCTTGAGTCGCTTGCTGTTGCGCGAAGCCTGTGATGCCAGCGAGCACCAGCACTGCGCTGAAAATCAGCGCGCCCGCGAGTTTCCTTGAACCATTTAATTGCATCTTTTGTCTTTCTCTCCAAAATATTGAAAATAGCAGCCGAGCTTAGATCGAACACGCGGGGAGAAATAAGACCTCAATCCGGCCAGTCAGTATGTTAGACGCGCGACTCCCCGCCAGGGTTACAATTTTTCCCTGAGTCATCAGGAAAGAGAAGCAATCAACGCGCTTCGTCTACTAAAGTCCCGCGAGTTTCATCTCTCTCTTCATCAATCGAGGAGGAGCGAAAGTATTTTAGTAGCTTCCAGCCGAGCGCGACTGCGAAGAGCAGCCCGACTATCATCCAGACGAAATCGCCTAGAAGCTCGCCCACCTCCTGCACGCGGTCGCTGAACAACCGGCCCAGCAGAACGTAGAGCACCACCCACAGAGCTTCGCCCAGCACGTCGTAGAGTAGAAAGCGCGGCCAGGAATAGCCCGTCATGCCGCAGGTGATATTAATGAAGGGCGCGAGCGGCGTGATGAGCCAACGGCTCAGGAAGATGCCAGCGCCTTCGCGCTTTATCAACCATTCCTCCGCAGCTTTGAGGTGCCTTTCGCTACCTATAAAACGGCTGATTCTTACAGAGAGACGATGGCCGCCCCAACGCCCCAATGCGTACCCGATGTTGTCACCCAGGATTGAGCCTGCGGCGGAAAGCGCAAGCACTGCGTAGAGATTCATGTCGCCCTGCTCCGTGAAAGAGCCTGCGGCCAGCAGCATCAAGCTTCCGGGCAGGGGAATCCCGACTGCGCCGATTAAAAGCGCCGCGAACAACACCGGCAGGCCGTAGACGCCCAGCGTGCTTAATAGATAATCGCTGAGACTCACGGCGTCGCTCCTGCGAGCGGCGAAGCTGTTTGCCCAGGCGGCGATGTAGGCGGCGGAAGCTTCGGCGGCGGGTTCGCTCTGAAATCTTTGATGGCCTGCTGTAATTCGTAGACGAGAGCTTCTACGGGGCGGTTCTGCTCGCGCGCTATCTCGCGCAGGGGCCTGCGGTCTCGCGGCACAGGCTCAAGCTTTATGGCCTGGTAAAGCACGTGCGGCGGCACGCGGTAAGAGCGCGCTACGTAGCGCACGCTCATCCAGGGGCGAATCTGTTCGTCCCTGTGCGTCTGCCAGTAGACGGCGCGGCGCACTGCGCGCACTGCGAACAGGCCCGTGACGATAACCGCCAAGAGAAAGACCGCCAGAAGGAGCCACTGATACCACCCAAGCTTTTTCATCTCATAAATGACCGCTCCGTTATTGAAAACGAACGCCGGGCAGGAGCCGTTACGCGAATTGTTTCGTGACAATCAAAGGGATTCGGGAACGAGGGCTATGCGAAATCCCAGTAGAGTCCAGTCGGTCTCAAGCTCAACTTCGTCTATGTAGGAAAAGTCGCCGGGCGCGTTCGAGCCTACGCCGTAGCAGGTGGCGTTGCCTGCTTCGTCCCTGTAAAACCCAAGCTCAAGCGATTCCGTCTCGCTCCATTCTGGATGAAAGATGGTTCCAACCAGATTGAAGACCCCAGGCGGGCAGATGGTGATGCGATAACCTGCGGGCAGCAAACGACGCTCACGCCAGTCCGCGTTTGTTACGGTCACTAGCTCTCTGAGCGAAAGATAGTTGTGGTCGTAGCGCGTGCCGTTGGTCATGTTGGCACGGCCCAGATAAAAGGTGAAGGGGTCGCGCGTCGCGTCAAAGCCGTAAGGCGTGCCGTAGAACTGACGATTGCCGGGCAGATATTTCGGCTTCTGCGTAGTCTCAACGCCGATTACCTGTCCCTGATGTTTCCTGTGCCCGTTAATCAGCACGTCTCTATGCGAGGGCGAATGCTCTCGCGGCTCCGCAAAGCCTCTGGGAGCCTGCCCATAAAAGCGGCGCAGGTAACCCTCGTCCATGGGCACGGCTTCCGCAGAAGGGATGATGTGCCATTCTATGTTGAAGAAGGCCAACTGCTCCGCCACGCCTTCGGACAATTCCGGTTGGGCCACATCGGGCGCAAGTAATTTCGCATCGGTTGAGAGGCCGAAGACCTCGCGCAACCTTGATGCTCTCTCGTCCATCCAATTTCCCATCTCTTGATAATCCTTTCTTTAAGGACACATTTGATAAGAGATTACAAGAAATTTGCAAGAGCGAAAGTTGTAACCATGCGCCACAGGGACTCGTCTTTCAGTAAGAATCGGAACATAATAGGGCACTTATGACTTTTACTTCTCTCTCCTACAGCTTTCGTCTGATGCTGTTTGCTTTGTCCCTGGTGGCAATCGCCGTCGCAGTATCCGCCTGTGGGAAATCGAACACGGGCGCAAGACAGGGGAACCGTAACGCCAGAAGCGAAACGGGCGCGGGCGCGGCTGAGGCAGCAGATGCGCCTTCGGTCGCCGTCACGACCGTTCGCGTAGAGGCGCGCGAGGTTCCGTCATTCATACAGGCAACCGGAAGCCTGACTGCTAACGAATCTTCGGATGTTGCGCCGCAGACCTCCGGCCAGGTCGTCTCGACGCCCGTCAGCGTGGGCGCGTACGTTCGTCAAGGCTCAGTCCTCGCGCGTCTGAATGATAGAGACGCGCGGCTTCGTCTGAGGCAATCGCAGGCCGCAGTGCAACAGGCCGTCGCTGGCGTGCGCCAGGCGGAAGCGCGGCTGGGACTCGGCGTAAACGGTCGCTTTGATGCGAGCACGATTCCAGAAGTAAGAAGCGCAGCCGCAGCATATGACTCGGCGCTGGCCCAACAACGACTGGCCGAAGCCAACGCCAAGCGCTACGCCGAACTGGTTGAGACAGGCGACGTGGCCCGCAGCGTCTACGACCAATACCGCACGCAAGCCGACACAGCACGCGCTCAGACCAACAGCGCCCGACAGCAGCTTGAGATAGCAATTAATCAGGCGCGGCAGAACAATCAGGCTATTCAAACCGCGCAGGCTGCGGTCGCAAGCGCTCAGGCGCAGGTTGCGATTTCGCAGAAGGCCGTCGCGGATACAATCATACGCGCGCCCTACGCCGGTTACGTCAGCGCGCGTCCCGTGGCCGTGGGCGAGTACGTGACGCCCGCTTCCGTGATAGCTACTATCTTGCTGACCAACACTCTCAAGCTTGAGATGCAGGTGCCTGAGATGCAGGCCCCGAACGTGCGACCGGGGATGCCCGTCTCTTTGACGGTTGACGCGTACCGCGACAGGCAGTTCGGCGGAACCGTGACGGCGATTAATCCCGCGATTGACCCGGCTTCGCGCTCTATGACGGTCGAAGCGGTGGTGCAGAATCCTGACAACGCGCTGCGCTCTGGAATGTTCGTCACTGCCCGCATCACTCTGGCTGGTGGAAATCAGAGCATCTTTGTCCCGCGCGAGGCCGTCGTCAACGACCAGAACACCAACTCTTATAGAGTCTTCGTTATTCAGGGAACGACCGCTCACTTGAGAGTCGTGCAGATAGGCGACCAAGAGAACGGCATGATTCAGATTCTCTCTGGCGTGCAAGCGGGCGAAGAGGTGGCGACCAGCAATTTACAACAGCTCTACGAAGGCGCTAAGGTACAGCCGACGCAGCAGCAACGGTAAGACGATTTTGGATTTTAGATTTTGGATTGGAGTGATAGTCAATTTTGAGTAGCTTCAATCCCGTACGCTTAATCCAAAATCTAAAATCGAGAGGGTTATGCAAAAGTTAGCTGAGATTTGTGTACGTCGTCCGGTCTTCGCCACCGTTATTATCCTGGCGCTGACGGTGATTGGCGGTTTCTCTTTCTTCACGCTCGGCGTCGACCGCTTTCCGAAGATTGATATTCCGACCGTCTCTGTCTCCACGACGAATCCGGGCGCTGCGCCTGCCGAGATTGAGACGGAGATAACGGACGTTATAGAAGGCGCAGTCAACACCGCCACGGGCATTGACGAGTTGCGCTCAAGCTCAAGCACAGGGCGCTCTAATATCACCATCAGCTTTGACCTGTCGAAAGACCCTGACGTTGCTACGCAGGAGGTGCGCGATAAGGTCAGCACTGTTCTCAATCGCCTGCCGGAAACAGCCGACCCGCCGATTGTGCAGAAGTCAGACCCGGACTCAGCGCCCATCCTTCTCTACTCGATGACGGGGCCTTACTCCGTTCTTGAGCTAACGGACATAGCGCAGAATCAGATTAACAAGCGCATCCAATCCGCTTACGGCGTCGGCGACGTTTCCATCTACGGCGCACGTCAGCGACAGATAAACATTCACATAGACCCGGAGCGCCTGCGCGCTTATAACCTTTCGACCGTTGACGTGGCGAACGCCTTGAGGTCTCAGAATCTTGAGTTGCCGGGCGGGCGCGTCAACGAGGGCGCAAAGACCCTCAACCTTCGCACGATGAGCCGCGTGGAGAAGGTCGAAGAGTTCAGCAACATCGTCATCACCAGCAGGAACGGCTATGCCGTCAAGATTGGAGATGTCGCGCACGTCGTTGATAGCGGCGCTGACCCGTCTTCTATCTCAAGCCTCAACGGCGGCCCCGCAGTAACGCTGGCGATTCGCAAGCAGTCCGGCTCGAACACCGTCGCCGTCATCCGTGCCGTCAAGCAGCGCATGAACGAAGTTATCCCCACGCTGCCGAAAGACCTCAAGTTCCAGATTGTGCGCGACCAGTCGGAATTCATAGAAAACTCTCTGCACGCGATTGAAGAGCACTTGATTATAGGCGGCATACTGGCCGCCCTGGTCGTCTTCATCTTCCTGTGGAATTTTCGCTCGACCATCATCGCGGCCATAGCGATTCCGACATCCATCATCGCGGCCTTCGCTTTTCTCGCGGCCTTCGGCTACAGCTTGAACCAGATGACCATGCTTGCCTTGACGTTGATGGTCGGCATAGTGATTGACGACGCGATTGTGGTTTTAGAGAACATCTACCGCTTCGTAGAAGAGAAGGGGATGCACCCGTTCCAGGCTGCGATTGAAGGGACGCGCGAGATTGGTCTCGCGGTGCTTGCAACTACGCTCTCTCTGCTCGCGGTCTTTCTGCCTGTGGCCTTCATGGGCGGGATAGTGGGCCGCTTCATGTCCTCCTTCGGCCTGACATCCGCCGCAGCCATAGCCGTCTCTCTCATAGTCTCTTTCACCTTGACGCCCATGCTCGCCGCTCGTTGGATTAAAGCCAAGAAGGAAGAGCCTCTGCCAGCAGGCCCCGTAGCGGTCGCGGCTTCCGCCGGAGGCACCGGCCCGGACGACGAAGTGCCGGAAGAGCACATAGAAAAAGCGCACGAGCATTCGTCCAAAGAGTCGCGCTTTTATAAACCCATAGACCGGACTTACAAGTGGATGCTCGAATGGTCTATGGCGCATCGCTGGGTGATTGTCATACTGTGCGCGGTCGTCATAGCCTCAATCATTCCGCTCTACAAACTCGCTGGCATAAACTTTCTGCCGGACGAGGACGAGTCTTCGTATCAGGTAAGTTTGCGCGCCCCGCAGGGGACTAGCCTCGCGGCCACGCAGTCCATACTCGACCGCCTCGCGCGAGACATACGCGAACAGATTCCGGGCGTAGAGGCCACTCTTGCTATCGCAGGCTTCGGCGGGCAGGCGTCACCGAACACCGGCACCATCAGCGTCCGATTGAAGCCGCCCGACCAGCGAAAGATAACGCAGGCCGAGGCAGTCCAGCGCACGCGCGGGCTGGCACGTCGCTATCCGAAGGAGCTTGTCATAGGCGCGTCCAGCATCTCTTCCATCTCAAGCGCCATCGGCGGCGGTCGCTCAAGCGCGCTCGCCTTTTACCTGAGCGGCCCTGACTTGCAGAAGCTGGACGAGTATTCGCAGAAGATAATAGACAAGGTAAAGCAGAATCCGAACGTACAGGACGCAGACCGCTCGCTCGTGTTAGGCAATCCTGAAGCGCGAGTGCACATTGACCGCCAGCGCGCGGCAGACCTTGGCGTCAAGGCTGGCGACATAGCGCAAGCCTTGAGCACTATGGTCGCGGGCCAGCGCGTCACCACCTACAGCGAAGGCTCTGACCAGTACGACGTGATGCTGATGGCCGAGAATCAGTACAGGCAGAACACGGACTTGCTGAATCAGTTGACCGTGCCTTCGTCGAACGGCGGAACGGTTGAGCTTTCGAAGGTCGTGCATCTTGAAGAAGGAACAAGCCCGACCTCCATCGACCGCATCAACCGTCAAAGGCAGGTGACTATCACTGCCAGCGTTTCGCAGAACGGCTCTGAGACGGAAGCGCTTAAGGCTTTGCAGGATGCCGCCGCATCAATCGGTATGGAGGCTGGCTACACTACGGGCGTGACCGGCCAGTCGAAGCAGTTGGGGCAGGCGAATTACTACTTCATGCTCGCGTTCCTTCTGTCATTCATCTTCATGTACCTTGTGCTGGCCGCGCAGTTCGAGTCGTTCATACATCCTGTGACTATCCTGCTGACGCTGCCGCTTTCGATTCCGTTCGCGCTGCTTTCAACTTTCGTGGCGGGACAGAAGCTCAACATCTTTTCGGCGCTAGGCATGCTGGTGCTCTTCGGCATCGTGAAGAAGAACGCCATCTTGCAGATTGACCACACGAACGAGTTGCGCTCGCACGGCATGGAGCGACACAGCGCAATCATCCAGGCCAACCGTGACCGCCTGCGTCCCATACTGATGACGACAATCGCGCTCGTGGCGGGCATGATTCCGCTCATCTTAGGCACTGGCGCGGGCGCTGCCACGAACCGCTCTATTGGCGTGCTCGTAGTCGGCGGCCAGAGCCTCTGCCTGCTCTTAACGCTGCTGGCCGTGCCTGTCTTTTACTCGCTCTTCGAGGACTTGAGCGAATCAAGAGTGTGGAGCTACGTGGGCAACAGGTACGGTACGTTCGCGGGCGGCGTCAGTCGTCGCTTCGCAGGAGGCTGGACTGCGTTTGCGAACCTCTTCACGCGCTCGCGCCGTAGCAGCCAAAGGCCCGCGCCCAAATCTCAGAAGGATACCTATGCGGATCAAGCAGGTGATTAAGAACAAGCTTCAAAACAATCGTAGGGGCAGGGCTTGTCCCTGCCCGTTCTTTGCTGAAAAAAAGCGGGCAGGGACAAGCCCTGCCCCTACGCCCGTCGCTTGCTGAATGAATGCTCATTCAGTATCATAGATCTTCCTCGTTTGACCCCCTTTGAAAGGCATAACGCTTCATG
>JACVRN010000214.1 GCA_014534425.1 Pyrinomonadaceae bacterium | reverse complement strand
TGCGCGAACGACCTTGATAGGAGCAAAGGCACGGCAGAGACGCTCTACGATTTGAACAAGGCTCAGTTTGTCCAGGCCGCCTATAACAACTATGCAGGCAGGAAGCAGACCTGGGTTGATGAGCTACTCAAGACTAAGAAGTGGCTGGCATGAAGCGGCTCTCAAGGCTGCTCTGCCTGTGAGTTGTTAAGCAGCGATGTCAGGCTGGTCGGCTCCGCGCCGTGCCCGCGAAGCTCCGAACTCACTTGATAGGCAATCTTGCGCGCACGCATCACGTTTCCCAACGGGCGATGCTCCTCCGTCGTGTGCCAGGGGGAGAACGAAAGCTGATTAATCTTGTTACTCAATTCCCTGGTCTGAGGGTTATTGAGATTGCAACTCGGAATGCGTAGCTGCGCGACTTTCAGGAAGGGCGAGTTCTCCGGTTCCCACCGAACAGAGGTGTCTTCAATAGGAGTTACCTTGTCATTCACGTAGAACTGTACGACGAAATCAAACATCAAGTCCCCTGCGCGCAGTCTGTCGGCCAACTCTTCACGCAGGAAGTTTTCTGTCCTTGGACGTGGAGTCGCACGTGGCGTACCCTCCGGCGGCTGCACTGTGAACTTCACTGCATACGGCCCAAGCTTAATAGGCGCAGTGCCGGAATAATGCTCGGTCGCCATGCTGTTTACCCTGCTGAGAAGAACCGTGCGGGCCAGCGCGAACAGTATACGCAACGACTCGCCTATCCCGACCGCGCGAGCCAGGTGGACGGGTAACAAACCGCCTTTGCGCCCGGCCTCTATAAAAGCCATGAACTGCCGCGCATCACGAACGGTTGAAGTTACAGAATGGCTCGTCGCCAGAAAGTCCTGCGTTACATCATCCTTTTTTCCCGGCGGCAACTTATCTCCGGGGACGCCTATGAGTTTGATGGCGATGCCCCTCGGCTCAGGCCGCTTATCCGACTCCTGACTCGGTTTGCCGTTGGAGAATCGAACCACAGCCGGAAAGACTTTAGGTTCCCTGAACACTCCGTAGCGCGCATACTCGGGCAAGTTATCCAGAACCTTGAACTCGGCCACCAGTCCGGCGTGGAGCTTTGCGTGAAAGCCGCGCGCCAATGTCCCGCCCGCTTGCTCTGCGGCTTCTCTTTGCTGAGCCGTGATGATGCGGTTCGCAAAGTCTTCGAACAACTCCTGCTCGCCGGGCTTAATAATCTCTTTCCATTCCTTGTTGGGGACAAACGAGTCTGACGGTTTCGCAGCGAGATTGGCCTGTGTCATGACGCGTCACCTCTATTGTTTGATTAGAGAATCCTCACCTTCACATGTAATGAGTTTCGGGCGCTAAAATATTTCACCATCCCGCACATGAGCAAGCGAGCGACGATTTAGGGCAAGATTTGCCGAGAACCCATACGCGCGCACATAGTATCATTAAGCCAGATTAAATCTTTGGAGGAATCAGAAACAGTGGCGATTGAAAAGGGCACGGAGATTGCGCCCGCTAAAGGAAAGCTCGGCGTGTTGCTCGTAGGTCTCGGCGCAGTGAGCACGACTTTCATAGCGGGCGTAGAGGCCGTCAAGAAAGGCATAGCTGAGCCGATTGGAAGTCTCACGCAGATGGGCACGATTCGTTTGGGCAAGCGCACGGAGAATCGCGTCCCTCTCATCAAGGAGATGGTTCCGCTCGCAGACTTGAACGATTTGGTCTTCGGCGCGTGGGACATCTTTCCTGATTCCGCTTACGAGGCGGCCATGCACGCGGGCGTTCTTGAAAAGGAACTGCTCGCGCAGATTAAAGCTCCCTTGCAGAAGATCAAGCCCATGCGCGCGGTCTTTGACCAGAACTACGTCAAACGACTGAACGGCACCAATGTCAAAGAAGGCGCAAACAAGATGGAGATGGCAGAGCAGCTTATGGCTGATATTGCAGACTTCAAGCGCCGCAACAAGTGCTCGCGCCTCGTCATGATATGGGCAGCCTCCACGGAAATCTTTCTCAAGCCGCAGGCCGTTCACAAGAACCTGCAATCTTTTGAGCAGGCCATGCGTGACAATCATAAGGCGCTTGCGCCCTCTATGATTTACGCTTACGCGGCTCTGAAATCCGGCGTGCCCTTTGCCAACGGAGCGCCGAACCTGACCGTAGACACGCCCGCGCTCATGCAGCTTGCGGATCAGATGAGCCTTCCAATCTGCGGCAAGGATTTCAAGACGGGTCAGACCTTGATGAAGACCATCCTCGCGCCTGGACTCAAAGCGCGCCTGCTCGGTCTGCACGGCTGGTACTCCACGAATATTCTTGGCAACCGCGACGGTGAAGTCCTGGACGACCCGGAATCGTTCAAGACCAAGGAGGAATCGAAGCTCTCCGTCCTCGAATACATCCTGCAACCGGACGTTTACCCGGAGCTTTATAAAGACTTCTCTCACGTCGTCCGCATCAATTATTATCCGCCGCGCGGCGACAACAAAGAGGGATGGGATAACATAGACATCTTCGGCTGGCTAGGCTATCCGATGCAAATCAAGATTGACTTCCTCTGCCGCGATTCTATTTTGGCCGCGCCGATTGTTTTAGACCTGGCGCTCTTCTTAGACCTTGCCCAACGCACGGGGATGAAGGGCGTGCAGGAGTGGCTTTCGTTTTACTTCAAATCGCCGCAGACCGCGCCCGGGCTTTACCCCGAGCACGACCTCTTCATACAACTGATGAAGCTCAAGAACACGCTGCGCTATCTTCGCGGCGAAGACCTTATCACGCACCTCGGCCTTGAGTACTACGACTGAGCCGGTAATAGTTCTTAATCTGTCGAAAAGGCGCGCCGCTCAACATCAGAGGCGCGCCTTTTTCCTTACTCTTCTCTGCCGCTTTCTAAGGCTTCCCTTTTGGCATAAGGACAGACGATTAGGTGTAAAAGGGGCGCGCAGATTTTGGCTTGCGCCTCCGAAAAGAACATTATTTGTCAGTCCCACGATGCCGCTAATTGTCACCGCGCCGGTTACACATTACGGGCGAAAATAATTTCGAAACGCGCAGCTTTGGAATATTTTGTGGTGACATTTGAGGCGATGTCGTATATATAGCGTTTGGCAGTTCAAAAGAGGCGGTGAGCGGCATGGGCCAGTGAGTAAACTCGCGCTCTCCGCAAGACATCTATTAAATGTACGGTTCGTTCTTTGCATATGGGCAGGTGGGGTAGCGGGCTTCGAGTGGATTCCCGCAAGCCTCAGGTTGGGTGTTACGTAATCGCCGCAGGCTTCACTAATAAGTGTAAGGCCAGGCGGAAACCGTAGACGGTCGCAAGACGGTCTCTGAAGCCGGAAGGCAGTGCCCGTTCATGCAAAGGAGGACGCTTCAATGATTGCACAGATGGAAAAACGGAAAGAGATAATGGAAACGGTCTTCCTTGATCCAGATCAAAAAAGTCCTCGCGCCCAGGAGTTCGAGGAAAAGCTGGCCGCGCGCATAGTGGGCCAGGAGCGCGCAGTGCGCCGCATGTCCGGGTTGTATCAGATTTTTCTGGCGGGCATGAACCCGCTCAATCGTCCCATCGGCACGATGCTCTTTTTGGGGCCGACGGGTTCAGGTAAAACGCGTGTCATAGAGGCCGCCGCAGAAGTTCTCTTCGGCGACCCGAACGCGGTTATTAAAATCGACTGCGCGGAGTTTCAGCACTCGCACGAGATAGCCAAGTTGATTGGCTCGCCTCCGGGCTACCTTGGGCACAGAGAGACCAGCCCCATGCTCACGCAGGAGAATCTTGACCGCTATCACACGGAAGAGACCAAGCTTAGCTTGGTGCTCTTTGACGAGATAGAGAAGGCTTCGGACTCGCTATGGCAACTGCTGCTTGGCATCCTGGACAAG
>JACVRN010000024.1 GCA_014534425.1 Pyrinomonadaceae bacterium | reverse complement strand
CCCACCAAGCCGGCGGCCAAATAGCTGGGCGCATTATACATGAAAAGGTGTGGGGTGTATGGGTTGGGGGGGTTGAGAAAGAAAATCCAGTTGTCTTTCTTGTACCCAGCCCCCAACCCCTAACCCCCATCCCCACTTTGCCCTTTCGCCTTTTGCCTTTAAACTATGCGGTATAAGAAAAAGGAGGAAGAAGCTAGAGTGGCTTTAGTTATTTACACGAAGCCTGGCTGTCCGTATTGCCAGCAGGCCAGGGATTATTACAACTCCGAGGGCATTCCCTTTACGGAGTACGACGCGCAAAACGACCGCGAGCGCAGGCGTGAGATGCTCGCCCTTTCGGACGGCGACCCGACCGTGCCCTGCATAGTACAGGACGGCGAATACGTAGGCTCAGGCTGGGGCAGGCCCCCGCGTGGTTGAACCGTCCACGATTAAAGCTGGCCGTGAGCCAGATAAAAGCAAGTCAGAAGAAATTGATACATCGGTTCATTGAATCAATGAAACAATGAACCGATGTATCAATTTCTTCTTCATTTCCCCTTTGCCTTTTTCCCTCTGCCTTCTTAGAATGTAGTCCCCCTATGATTACGCCCGGAACAACGCTGCTCAATTATCGCATCCTCGAAAAGATAGGCGCTGGAGGACAGGGAACGGTTTACAAGGCGCTGGATAAGAAGCTAGGCCGCACGGTTGTCATCAAAGTTCTGCCGCCGGAATTGACTACGAAGGAAGCCAACCTCAAACGCTTTGAGCGTGAGGCTCGATTGGCTTCGGCACTCGACCATCCGAACATCTGCACCATCTTCGACCTTAATACTGCGGACGGCCTGCACTTCATAGTCATGCAGTACGTCGAAGGCAAAAACGTGCGCCAGCTTGTCGCGGGACGCCCGCTTGAACTAAAAAGCGCGCTCCTGATTACCATACAAGTCGCGGACGCCCTGGCCTCTGCCCACAAGCGCGGCATCATTCACAGAGACATCAAGGCTGGCAACGTGATGGTCACAAGCCAGGGCCAGGTCAAGATTCTGGATTTCGGTTTAGCCAAGCTGGTTGACGAAACTCAGGCGCGCGATTCCGGCATCCATCACACAGAGTTGACAGAGATAGGCGTGCCCTACGGGACTGCGACTTATGCCGCGCCGGAGCAGGCGCGCGGCGACCGCGTTGACCATCGCGCGGACATCTTCTCTACGGGCGTTCTGCTTTACGAACTGTTGACCGGCATCTGGCCTTTTCAGGGTAAGACCAGCGTGGATGTGCGCCATGCCGTGCTGCACGCTACGCCTCGGCCCATAGCGGAGATGCGTAACGACCCAGTGCCTCCGCGCCTTCAACAGATTCTTGACCGCGCGCTGGCTAAAGACCCGCGCGAGCGCTATCAGAAGATTAGCGACATGCGCGACGACCTCAAGAGCGTCCTGCGCGAAGTCACCATGGGAACGTCCTCCGCCATAGACATCACGGAAGGCGGGACGGGCGCTGTGCCCAGGCATCTTTCGGCTCCGAGTCCAATGGCCCGCGCGCTTCGCTGGCTGCGAAACATCACGGGCACAGAGCCTCCAACGCAGGCTCCTTCGACCTACGGCCACCAGACATCAAGCCCGCGCGACTTTCATGAAACTCCCCTGACGAGCGTGCCTGACCAAGAGAAGAAGTCCATTGCTATTCTGCCCTTCAGAAATTTGAGCAATGACCCGGCTTCGAGCTTCTACGAGTTTGCGCTGGCCGACGCTGTGATTACGGAGCTAGCGCAGTTGCGCTCGCTGGTCGTGCGTCCCTCGTCTTTAATCTCCAAGTACCAAGGGAACACTGAAGACCCGCGCGAGATAGGGCGCGAGTTAGATGTCAGCGCAGTGCTGGCCGCGAGCTTCCTTCGCGCCGGAGACCGCCTTCGCGTGACCGCTCAGCTTCTGGACGTTGATTCCGGCAACATGATGTGGAGCGACCGCTTTGATGTCTCAAGCGAGGATGTCATCAAAGTGCAGGACACCATAGCGCAGCACATCGTAGAGAAGATGCGCGTGGAGTTAAGCCCGGACGAGCAGGGCAGGCTTACCAGCAAGCCAACGGATAACGCGGAAGCCTATGAAGAGTACCTGCGCGGGCGCGACGCCTTCGGGCGCTTCGTCTTTCGCACGGTCTCGCGCGAGGATTGCGACGAAGCCTGCGAGCGCTTCACACGCGCCATAGAGCTTGACCCGAACTTTGCTCTGGCTTATAGCGGGCTTGGTGCCTGCTACGCCAACCGCGTCTTCAAGGGCTTCGGAAGCGCGGAGGATTACGAGCGCGCCGAAGAGGCTTTCAACAAGGCGACCGCGATTGACCCCGAAGTCGTTGAGGCGCGTATGCTGATGGTCTTCATTTATCTTTCGCGCGGCGAAAAGAAGAAGGCCAGAGAGGCCGTCGCGCGCCTTCGCCAGAAAGCTCCCAATCACGCGGCGGTCTATTTCGTCAAAGCCGTGGTGCATCGCCTGGACGGAGAGTACGACCGCGCGCTTAGAAGTTGGGACAAGCTGGCGACGCTAGACCCTGCCGCAAGAGTCGTTGCCGCTTACAACCGCGCACGCATCTTCTGGTATCAGGGCATGGAAGACCAGGCCATGGACGAGCTTGACCGTGCCAGCGCCATAGAGCCTGACCACCCGCTCGTGAAAACCTTCCGCGCTCGCATACTTTTCTATCGCGGCGAATATGAGATTGCGGCTGAACTGCTGCGCGAAGTGCTGGCGGAGCGGCCAAAGATGAACGGCATACGTCCCATCCTAGCCATGTGCCTGAGCAAGCTGGGCCAGCACGAGGCCGCGCGGGCGGAGTTGAGCGAGCGGGTCTTAGAGTCTGCGGCAGCCGACCACGACATTGCTTACTGGACGGCTTCCGTTTATGCTCTTGAGAACGAAAGGGACGAGGCTTTCAAATGGTTAGAGAGGGCAATAGAACTGGGGAATGAAAACAGGAAGTGGTTTGAAACGGATTCCAACTGGGCCTCACTCCGTGACGATCCGCGTTTTAAAGAGTTGATGGAGAGGATCGACACGAAGAAGAAGATGGACTGAGGCCCGCCCGAACGCACCGTACTGGGGAGGCGGGATAGATGAAAACCTTTGTCATCGGCGATGTCCACGGTCGCCGCGCGCAGTTAAAAGCTCTGCTTGAGATGCTGCCGCGAGACGAATCTGCCGATACTGTGGTCTTCCTTGGCGACTTCATAGATCGCGGCCCGGACGCGCCCGGCGTCGTCCGCGAAGTGATAGAACTGCAACGCGCCAATCCTTCAAAGGTCATCACCCTGCGCGGCAATCACGAGCAGATGTTGCTGGATTTCTTTGACGACGCGATGCCGCTCTGGCTCGCGCCACAATCCGGCGGCGAGCGCACCTATCAACAATACACGGGCATAGCTCCCTCTTGGAAAAAAGAGGAGGAGCTAAAGAAAACGCACGAGCAGTTTCTCAAACTTTTCCCGCCGGAGCATCTGGAATTCATGCGCGGCCTTCAACTCTTTTACGAAGACGATTACGCGCTCTACGTGCACGCTGGACTTGACCAAGGCAAGCACCCTTGCGAGACGGACGAGTACTCTCTTCTCTGGTCGCGCGACATGGACTTTTACAAGAACTATCGCGGCAAGCCCTGCCTGTTCGGCCACACGCCTACGACCTTTCTGCCCTTGCGCGGGCGACTGGGCCGCCACGGCATATACATCTTTCATTCCGCCATAGGCATAGACACCGGCTACAACTATCACTCGCCGCTCAGTTGTCTTGAGTTGCCGGAGTTCAAGCTCTACCAGACCTTCGCGGACGGTCACACGGCGCAGCACCACATTACGACCCTGATTCCAGACCAGCTTCGCGCGATGAAGAAGAGGGCTGTGACTCAGCTAGCATCGGACGCAACTTCGGCGTGATTGAAAGCAGAGAGCATGCGATTTCTAAAGCTTCTTCTCATACTCATCGCGGCCTTGAGCTTAGCTTTCATGCTCGCGGCCAGCGTCCAGAGTCAGGGCCGTTCCGCTCAGGCACAGGAAGGCAGAGGGCAAGGCGGACGCATGCGCCCGCCCACAGGACTCAGTTGCGACCGTAACAACACGACCTCTTTCACGGGCCGCATCACCGCTTACTCGCGCAATAGCCAGCGCATATTTATACGAGTTCGCACGGACGAGCAGACGACAGAGCAGTTCACAATCCCTCTCAAACGTGGCGAAGACGCGTCTAAAAAGTTTCTCTTTCAGGGCGAGGCTTTTCGCGCGGGCGATTGGAAGAAGATTGAGCGCGCACGCGGGGTACTTCGTCCGAAGATGCGCGCGACCATCTGGGCATGCCGCGACGAGGCGGACGATTTTCACGCTGAAATCATTGACTGGCGGCCAAACGAGCAGGGAGGCTCTTTCGTAACAGCGCTCAAGCTAATTATCCAGACAAATTCAATCTAGCCCCCAAATTAACTGGGTGCGAATAGAGACAACTACTGTAACCATGTTGATGCCCTTCAATGTGGGCGGTGCGGCGTCCCACAAATAGCGCAGAACATCGCATTAGGCCACAATGGTTTCCGGCAATTAGGATTGATACATAATATTGCCTGAACAGGTAAACCAGTACCGTAATAATTACCGGCCAAGATTCCATTATATTCAGGGCTTCCTACCCACTCATCCAACATTCTGGCGCGCTCGACCGCGAACGGATGCGTAGCTCTCATATTAACTATGAAGCGGTAGAAGCGGTCAGACATACTTTGATCTAAGCCTTCTTTATAAGCGCGCGCTTGGTTAAGAAACTGTTCAGGGTCTAATGAAGTCACATGTCGTTCAGTCCCACCAGCCAGTTTCATTAGCATCGTTATGCAGGGGCGCGCATCCTGCATAACTAACAATGCTGCTCTATCAGCGCTCAACTCGGAGCGTCTGCTCCAAGCCAGTAGGCCACCCTCAATGCCCGCACCCACCACTGAGCCAATCCCAAGAGTAGCTTTACCCGCCATTTCGACAAGGGGTTTAATTGCGCGAGCCATCGTCGTATAAAGCACATGACCACATTTGATATGACCAAGTTCGTGTGCAATTATCGCCATCACCTCATCATCATCCTCCAGCAATTCCAGCAAACCTGTTTCCAGCACAATAAACGGATGATTGTGTCCAGAGGTGAAGGCACCAACGCCGCCTTGCATGACGTACATTTCCGGCTCAGGCACATCAAGAATGTCACAGCATTCACGCAACATGGCATAATGTTTAGACATCTGTTTCGGCCCGATACGTATACCGCCGCCAATGTGAGTAATGTAATCTATACGCTCAAAGCCATATTCGATGAATTTGCCAACCAGCCAATCAAACCCCTTGATCTTTTTAAGATTCTCTGTGGCTTGTCTATCGAGGGGATGTTGAAATGCTGTAGCTGGCAGACCTTTTAATGGAACACGTTTTGGTCTTGGAGCAAGAGAGGCTTCTGATGTCATGAGTCCTCCTGAGAGTGAGTAGCTAAGTAGGTTATTGCGAGGGGAGCGAATTCTATCACTGAAAATCTAACTGTCAATCTGTTTGCAAAGAGACAAGCACCTAACGCTCTACGGGAAGTCCTGCGGCCTTCCATGCATCGAGACCGCCAAGCAGCGCGGCGGTTTGTTTGAATCCCTTGTATCTTAAGAATGACGCCGCACGGGCGCTCGAATGCTCTTCCGGTCAAGCGCAGTAGGTTACTATCAGTTTATCCGTAGGCAACTCTCTGGCCCCGCGCTCGCGTATCTCTTCCAGTGGAATCGAAACCGCTCCTTTGATGTGCTCTTCCTGATAAGCCTCCGCCGCGCGAATATCAACCACCACGGCCCTGCCTTCTTCGAGCGCTCTGACGAGTTCCTCCACCTTCACGCGCGGGATGGCCGCGAAGGGGTCGCCTTCAGTTGGCGCGTTAGCATCTTCTGTGGGCTGTGACGCGGTGCGGGCGTCTTTAGCATCTCTTCTGCTGGAGTTACCCGTACGGCATGAGGCGGGGCCGCTCAAAATAGTGAAAGCGATTGTCAGCATCAGAAGGATTGCGGCTCGCATAGCTTTTTAGACCGACTCTCTTTCTCAATCACGGAAAGGGGCGCTGTCCCCTTCTGTAGCGGAGAAGCGCCCCTTTCATCTTCACTCAAGGCATCAAGGACTTCGGCCCTTGTTATTTGCCGAAGCGGTAGGTTGACCACATAGTGTCCATGCGGTCGGATTGTCCGAGCGAGAACTTGTACATGCACGGGTCATCCGTGTAGTCCATGAAGTTCTCGTACGGGTCAAGACCGGCGTTCTGCTTGCAGGTGTCCTGAGCCTTGGTCGGGCAGCCATAGGTTGCCGCGCGCTCGGCGGGAGTATCTGCAACGCCGTCGCCACTGCCAAGGCATCCGCCCTGGAAGGTGTGATAAAGGCCGAGCCAGTGTCCAGCCTCGTGCGTGCCCGTGTCGCCCTCGTTGTAGGGGACGTAGTTAGAGCCGGGCAGTGATGCCCAGTAGCAAACTATGCCGTCCTGCAAGGGAGCGCCAGCGTACTCGTTGGGGAAGGTGGCCCAGCCGAGGTAGCCGCCGCCGCTATTGGTGTAGAAGTTAAGGTCGTCCGCCGTACCCTGATGAAGCGCGTTCTTCATCTGTGTCTGCGCCGCAGACCCAGGCCCGGCTGCGTACCAGGTATCATTCTGTGTGCGTGTGACGCCCGCCCTCACGAAACGAAAAGAGGTGTTAGCGGCAGCGCCTCTGTAGACGGGCGTATCCAGGCCGGAATAATGCTCGTTCATTGCTGCAATCTGAGCGTCCAATCTGGAATCAGGAATATTGCCCGTGCCGTCTGCTCTATAAACGACGTGAAAATAGACATTGATGGTAATCTGTCCGTTGGCGTAGAGACGCGCGCCATCGGTTCCGCCCAAGTTACCGCTACCGCCACCGGCGCGGCGTGCGTTTTTGACATCCCTTTCAATCTGTTCTATATCCTGATCATCAGCATTCTTTGAGGCGCAGCGACGACCGCTCTCCACGAACGCTCGTTGAGAATCGAAGAGGGTGCCGTCCGGCGCTCTGAAAGTTCCGTCCGCCTGAAGGCCGGGGTGATCGCCGGGGCCGTACTGACGACCCTGAGCGCGAGTGTTAGTGGTGGGAAGGCTCGACAGCGTCAGCGCAACGCCGAGTGTGATTAAGGCCAGCAGTGCTCCTAACTTAAATTTCATTCAACTCCTCCGGTTCAATCGCTCTCTATCAGGGGATAGAGAGTCGTGGCTTGATGTTTGTGAGGGCTAGGTGCTCTCACGTCTACACGCATCGGGTAATGATGCCGGAATGCAATCAAAGAAATTACGCCCCCCATTGCCTGGCAACGGGGTAGATTAATAGCGCGAAATAAAAGCTATCACCTGGGCCTGCTAATCTATTAGCTATGTGAGAGGGCAAGAGGTTGAAACCACTTGTTTGTGAATGTCAACAGTCGAAAGTTATTACAGGATTCTCACGCAGTTGTCAACCATCAAAAGCGCAAGAGGCGCAGCATCCCTTGAGAAACGCTGCGGCCTCCCGCTCTTTTGACGGCCTTTTTGAAGCTTGAGAACTACAAACCTCTATAGAAAGCCGAGTAGGCGTCGGCGCGCGTAGACTGCCCTGCTGTGAACACGTGCATGCAGGGGTCGTTCGAGTAATCCATGAAATTCTCAATCGGGTCAAGCCCAGGCTTCGGGCAGGTATCGCGCCCGGCAGGACAGCCGAAAGCGGGCGAGCGCTCCAAAGGAGTGTCGTCCACGAAGTCGTTATAGATAGCAGCGCAGCCGCCCTGGAAGGTGTGATAAAGACCTAGCCAGTGACCTACCTCGTGCGTGCCCGTGTCGCCCTCGTTGTAGGGAACTCCGTCGCAGCAGTTGCCGCCCGGCAGGGACGAGTAGAGACAAACGACTCCGTCCATAAGTGGGTCGCCCGCGTACCAGAAGGGGAACGTCGCCCACCCCAGCAGGAAGCCGCCAGCGTTGTTCGTGTAGAAGTTCAAGACTTTCGCATCGCCCGTGTGAAGCGCCGTCTTCATCTCGCGCTCTGCGTCCGTGTCCGGCCCTGCGTTGAACCAATCTACGTTCGTAGTGCGGTCAACGCCAGCCAGCACGAACCTGAAAGCAGTATTCGCGCCGCCCGTCGCGCCACTATAAGACTGGTTCAAAACCTTCACCTGCGCCTGTAGCATGCTCAGAGGCACGTCGCCGTTCTCAATGCCAGCGCCTTTATTGACGACGTGAAAAAAGACTGGAATGGTCACGGTGCCTGGGCCGCGACCCTGCCCGCGACTCTTCGTAAAAGCATTCACAGAGTTCTGATAAGAAGCGGCGGTAGTCTCGTCCAGGTCGCGCGTCCCGCAACGGTCTCGCCCCTTGCCCGGCGCATTCGCCGTAGCCGTAGGCGCGCTCGCATTGAGAGCATTGTCCGCGCGCACTTGATTAAGAGTTGTTCGGGTGAGAATAAGCGCCAGGCCGAGCGCACAGAGCGTCGCAAGCGCCACAAGCTTTCGTCTCATAAAGTTTTCTCCTACTGAAAATGTAGATGGTTTAAGTAGGGGCAGGGCTTGTCCCTGCCCGTTGTTTTGTAAACATAGAGCGAGCAGAGGACTTGTCCCTGCCCCTACAGCCTTTGCTTCAAGCACGTCTTTCAAGAATGAACAGGGCGATTGATTTGAGAAGCTCTGTCGGCCTGGAAATCTCTTCGAGCGCGGCGCACGCCTCCGAGTATGCCGCCTGAGCAAGCCCGCGCGCCTCTTCCAGACCATAGAGCGCCGGATACGTGGCCTTGCTTGCGCGCTCATCCTTGCCCGGCGTCTTGCCCAAATCCTCTGCCGTCGCCGTCACGTCCAGCAGGTCGTCCGTTATCTGAAACAGCAGCCCCAACTGCGCGGCGTAGCGAGTCAAAGCCTGAAGCTCCGTATCATCCGCTTTCGCGCCCGCGATGATTGCTCCCGAACGCGCCGCAGCCTGTATCAGCGCGCCCGTCTTGTGCAGATGTATGCGCTCAAGCTCTTCGGGCGAAGACTCGTGCGATGCTGCGATTAAATCATAAGCCTGTCCCGCGACCATGCCGTAAGGAGTTCCTGCGGCACGCGCCAGTTCGGCTATGAGGCGCACGCGCACATCCGGCGCAAGCTTTTCATCTTCCGAGATGACTTGAAAGGCCAGCGTTTGCAGAACGTCGCCCGCAAGGATTGCCACAGCTTCACCGAAACGCACATGACACGTAGGCCGCCCGCGCCTCAAATCATCGTCATCCATAGCGGGCAGGTCGTCGTGAATGAGCGAGTAGGTGTGAATCATCTCAAGCGCGCAGGCCGTGTTCAGAAGCGCATCATCACCCGCGCCGAACGCGCGGCCTGCAGCGAGCATGAGCGACGGACGAAAGCGCTTGCCTCCGGCAAACACGCTCCAGCGAATCGCCGCGTGCAAGCTCTGAGGCTCGGTCGCATCCTTCGGGAGCAGAGCGTCCAGTCGCGCGTCAATCAACGCGCGAGCTTCCGCAAAGAAGCCCTGCGCGCTCTCCGTGTTTTTTACGGCTTCAGAAGACGCTCTCATCATCGTCCGCCTCGTCATCGGTCTCATCAAGACGCAAGCTCGCAGCCGTCTCTTCGTCGAAGGCAGAGATGGTGGGCTGGCCCTCGTTGTCGTGAAGCAGAAGCTCTATGCGGCGCTCCGCAGCGTTCAAGCGTTCCTGGCACTCGCGCGACAGCCGCACGCCCTCCTCAAACAATTCCAGGCTGCGCTCAAGCGGAAGGTCGCCGTGCTCAAGCTCGCGGACTATTTTTTCCAGCGCCGTCAGAGACCCCTCGAAACTCTTCGCCTGCGCTTCCCTTTTCTTCATTTATGACCTCTCCTGCTCAGGAGAACTACCGCTCGTTGCTGTTGCCGTTTCTGTTTTCGTTGGCGTTGTCCGTGATGCCGGGGATGTTCGGCAGGTTCTTTCTTATATCGTCCACGTTCATGTTCTTGGGTATATTCTTTTCAACCTCCTTCGGCAGATTCTTTCGTATCTTATCAAGCTCCGAGCCTATGGCCGGGAGGTCTTTCATGATGCGGTCTACAAGCTGCGTCGCCATCACGTCGTCTTTTACGCCCACAATCTTCCAGCGACTTTCGTTTCGGGCCATAGTCAACTCAACCTGCCGGTCATTCAAATTCGCCATCACGCGCGCAGTATCGCCCTCCTCCGTCACGTCCACCACGTAGGGCATGCCGAGCGCTATCAGAATGAAGGGCCTGCCTTCGGCGCGGGCTGAAAGCTCCTTTATCTTCTTCGTCACTTCCTCGCGCACCTGCGCTTTCACTCTCGGCAGAAGCTTTGGGACGAGCGCCTCTACCTGCTTGCGTATGGGAGTGGTCAGCGCCGCAGCGTATCTCCCGATTGCCTTCTCAGTCACCTGCGGCACAAAGTTCTCGACCACCTTGTCCGTATCAACAAGTTCGTTAAAGGCCGCTTCATCGTTCGTCTGCACGGCATCAACCAGCAGAGCGAGCGAGTAGGCGGGCTTCGTTTTATAGTTCTGCCACCAGAGAAAGATGCCGAGCGCGAGGGCCAGAATGATGACGACGAAGACTATGCCAATGAGAGCGAGAATGCGAGCGCCGCGACTGCCGCGCCTTGGGAGCGGAGGAATGTGCGCGGCCTCTCTGGCGCGCTCAAGGTTAATGATGATGCGATTTCTTTTAGGGCGTTCGCCCCCTTCGGGTGCAGCCATCAAACGTCCTTTCTCTCCAACACTCTGCAACGCAGCGAGCCTCCGGCCAACTGCAAGCGCAAGGTCTCGCCCACGTTGACCGCGCGAGCATCACGAAGAAGCCGCCCACGCTCGTCCTGTGCAATCGAATAGCCTCGCTTGAGCACACTGAGCGGCGAGAGCGCGTCGAGCGACGCGGCCAGCACGCCCAAACGCGCCCTAGCCTCTTCAAGACGAGAATCTATCAGAGCATCGCGGCGTGCGATAGCCTTGTGGAGCCGCATGCGCGCGTCCGAAAGGTGAGCGCTCAGGCGAACGGGCGTGAGACGCGCGATGGAAGAACCGGTGCGCCGTCTTGCTCTTTCAAGATAGCGTCGCGCGAGTGTCTCAAGCCTGTACCGCGCCTCGCTTGTTCTCTGAACGCTGTCACGAAGCCTTGCCTGCACGTCATCGAAGCCGTGCGACATGGCAGCTTCCTGCACGCGCGCTCTGGCATTCACCAGTTGAAAGCGCAAGGCGCGCAGCATGTCTCGCGTCAGATTCATTATCAGTGCTTCTATCTCGTCCTCGCGGGCGGCCACAAGCTCTGCGGCAGCCGAAGGCGTGGCGGCTCGCAGGTCTGCCGCGAAATCCGCTATCGTCACGTCCGTCTCGTGGCCCACGGCAGAGATGACGGGAATCGCGGACGCGCGTATGGCACGCGCCACCTGCTCTTCATTAAAAGCCCAGAGGTCTTCGGCAGAGCCTCCGCCGCGACCGACTATGATGACATCAATCAACTCGCTCACGCGCCCGCACCTTATGCACTCATCCTGATAATCGTTCAGGCGGGAGATGGCGCGCACAATCTCTTCGCCTGCGCCTTCGCCCTGCACGCGCGTAGGCGCAACCAGTACGTGAACCGTTCGCGTGCGGCGCGAGAGGACATGCAGGATGTCCCTGAGCGCAGCGCCGTTAAGGGATGTGACGATGCCTACGCGTTGCGGAAAGAGCGGAAGGGAGCGTTTCAGTTCTTCGTCAAAGAGACCTTCACCGGAAAGGCGCTCGCGCATCTGCTCGAAGGCTACACGCAAGGCACCAGCGCCCACGGGGTCGAGGGCTTCGACCATCAACTCGTATTCGCCGCGCGGCTCGTAAACGGTCAGCCGCCCGCGCGCACGAACCTGTAGGCCGTCCGAAGGGCGAAAGCGTATGCGACCGTTGACGCCGCGAAAGCAGGTGGAGCGAAGCTGCGACCATTCGTCCTTGATGGTGAAGTACCAGTGGCCGGACTGCGCCGCCTTGAAGTTCGAGATTTCACCTTCGACCCAGACGTTAGAGAAGCGCGTCTCAAGTGCCCCGCGTACCTGCGCGGTCAACTCGGAGACCGAGAGCGGGCGTCGCTCCGTCTCGTCAAACAATGATAAGAGTAAAGGATGAGTCATCTATCTGTTTGCCGAAGCGAGAGCATATACCAACAACTTCAAGGATGGCGAGTAAATGAAAATTAATTACTTGAAGTAACCCTGCTGGTACGAAAGGCGCAAGTTCTGTTTGCGTAGCTCTGGATTAACAATCTCTATCTTAACCTTACGCATCTTGCCGCCCTGTTTCGCGGGCGTCGGCGTATAAGTAACTAGGTACTGCGAGCGAAGCCTGTGCTCTAGTTCCGCCAGAATGGGCGGCAACTCAGTGATCTTCTCAGGAAAGAAAGCTCGCCCGCCGGTGCGCTCTGTTATCTTGTTGAGCGTCTCCTCTACGATGCCGTAATCCTTGCTGCCCGCGCCTATGGCGAAGATAGTAACTTGAGCCTGAAGCGCCTGGTCAATAGCCTGAGTCATCTTCTTCATGCTGGCCGTGTCCTGCCCGTCTGTGATGAGGATGATAGCACGACGCCTGTCGCTTTTATCCTCGCCCAGAACGTCCGTGCAGGCGAGCCAGATTGCGTCCCAGGATGCGGATGAGCCTGGAGGTCTGGACTTGGGGTCGGTAGTGCCGCCGCCCAACACTATAGAGACATCACTTTCAGCCTGGACGTTTGCGATTCCCTTTCGCGCTCTTTCAACATCCGAGGTCAACCCCTGCTCCAGAATGGCTTCGCTCGCAAAGCTCATGACCGCCGCAGAGTCTTTGCCGGGGCGAATCAATGAGTCCAGGATAGCGATGGCCGCGCGTTTGGCCGTCGGCAGTACGCCTCTCTGCGAGAAGCTCGTGTCAATCATGATGACGAGCGAGAAAGGGCGCTCGGTTTGCTGCTCAAGCTTTGTAATCTCCTGCGGCACGCCCTCGTCCGAGATGCGTATGTCTTCTTTGCGAAGCCCCGCGACGAAACGCTTATCCTTTCCCAGAGCCGTAAAGGGAATCGTGACCGCTTTTCCCTGTGCGCGCAGGCTCACTGGCACAACAGAGCAAACTAAGAGTACCGAAAGGAGCAGCAACCGTGAGCGTGCGCTTTGAAAAAACTGAGGCATTGCGGATTCCCTCTGAGCGTGTGATTTGAACTCTTGTCTTACTCTACGGCGAAGCTATGTTCACAGCCGGGCTAAGGAGCGCGGACGCGCCGTCACGATTGATACGCACGCGCACGCGGCGTCCGGCGGGCGCAGACACGGAGGCGTAAGTTATAGTGTAGGACATGCGAAGCTGTGCGACCACGTCGTCGTAGGCTCGCTGCAAATCCTCAAGACGGCGAATCGGATAAAAGACTCCGCCCGAAACGGTCGCCAGCCGCTTGCCTTCCTCTTCGGCCCGCGTAGTAATCGTCAGGTAGCGCGTGCGCGTGGGGTCAAGCGTAGTTGTGGGCGCGGCCACGCTAGATTCGGGAATCAGAATCGAAGGCACGTAGAGCGGATAGATGAGAGCGCCGGATTCAGTTATCGCTTCAAGCACAGCGCCGAACGGAATGAAGCTCTTGTTATCATCGCCGTCCGAGAGAATGACGATGGCGGTTCTCTCTCCGCGAAGCGGCTTCAACGTATCTACGAGCGTGTAGGCGAGCGCATCGTAAAGTGCCGTGCCTCCGCCCGCATCAATTTTGTCCAGGCTGACGGAAAGCTTCTGTCGGTCGGTAGTAAATTCCGAGATGATTTGTATGTCGTCGCGGAAACTGATGATGCTGATGCGATCCTGCGGGCTGACGGTCGCAAGAAAGTTTCGCGCGGCCTTGCGTATAAAGTCTATGCGCTCTTCCACGCTGCCCGACACATCCAGCAGCAGCACCAGATTGAAGGGCGCGTTCACGGGCTTTACGTCAATAATCTTTCGCTCCTGCCCGTTCTCAAAGAGAGTGAAGTCCTGCGCTCGAAGTCCGCTCAGGGCGCGCCCGTTGCGGTCTGTGACGCTGACGTTGAGCCGCAGCAGTTGCGGCGAGACTTCCGTGGCTACGTCGCCGGGCGCACGCTTCATAACAAGGCTCGGCGCTTCTTTCGGCGGCGGCAGAGTTTTGGCGTAATCGCCGAAGAGCTTGGGGCTGACCTTTCGTATGGCCTCCATCAAACGGCTGTCGCCACTGCGAACGATGGCCCGCGCGGCTTCCGTCAAAGGCCGCTCGCGCAAGTCCGAAGGCACCATCGCAGGGTCAACGTTGAAGAGAATCACGCCGCGCTGCGTCGAAAAACTAAGCTCGACGCGCTCTTCTCTTTTAGCCTTCTTCTCTCCCAGCTTGCCGCTAATGGAATACCAGCCGCCTCTTTTCTCTTTCACCTTCGGCAACTCAACGTCCGAAAAGTAGCGCGGGCGGCTGGCTTCCCAGAGGAACTCGAAGCTGACCGCGTCCACTGGCACGTCCGCGTGAATCGTGCCCGTGTTGGTTCTGACTTCGGCTGACTCGAAATTGCCAGCGACATCGACCGCGCCCGCTTCAGACTCGACCTTGACCCTGGTGCGAGAAGGCACGCGAACCGTCACGTCTATGCGGTCGCGCTCTCTGCGCCCGCGCACGTCAATCTGTATGGTGCTGCCCGAAGGCGTCGAGATGATGTCCGTCTCTTCGACTGCCGCGCCGGGCGATTCTGCCTTGAGAGAGGCCACGCCCTTTTGCTCGTCGGAGGCAATGACGGTGACGCGGCCATTGCGATTCTTAATCGAGACGGTGCCCTTCTCAGGCAGGTTCACTTCGCGCACGACCGCCTGCGCTCGCGCGCTCTCAGTAGTAGCGGCGGCTAGAAGCAGGAATCCGAAGATAATTGCTAAATTTTTTCCGAAACGAGGGAGGCGCGCCAACAGGCCGAGCGCGCCGGGGAATTCATACAACATAACATCATGAATCTTGCCTTCGCACGGTGCCCTCGGTCAAGCGCCGAAGAGGCTATTTCATTAACCCTTCATCGCACCGTCACCTCAAGCGTATAGGTTGCGTTGCCGCGTGTGGGGCCGACGACGATTGTATAGTCGCCCGTCGCCGGTAGCTTGCCAGTCCAATCCGTCACTTCCGTTGCCAGTGGCCGGTCGCTCGTCGGCGGGATAACGTCGAAGACAGCGTTATCTTCCGTAGAAGTGATGTGAAGCGTCATGGTCTGCCCACTGCCTGCGCGCAGCATGTACCTGTCCTGAGTTCCTCGAACGGCTGCGCCCTTCAAGGTCACGGAGGTTCGCCCTTTTGGAAACCGCACGCGCCTGGTCTTGCCTATCTGTGCTACGCCCGCCGGAACGATTGTCAGCAAAGTGACTGTGATGAAAGATACGATGATGGCTTTTACTCTACCTGTCAGCATTGTCTTGAACCTATCTCCTTAAATTTTTATAGAACCCTCAGCAATCTCAGTTTAACTTCAACACGCATGCGGAGTGAAATCTGCTCGCTGTCTATAAAAGTTTAAGTTTCTTTCCGAATAACGCAAACGCGCGGCCTCTTTGTGACGAATCGTCACGCTTTAAGGCCCACTGGTCACATTTCAATCCACACGCACAGCCTCTTCTCTCTATGCTGTTGCGTGTTACCCGAACTAATCGGAAAAAGAGCCTGCCCACCTGTTGAATGCAAGTAATGAAAGGACAAGAGAGATGAGAAAGATCGCAAACCGCTTAATGATACTGCTGGCCCTGTGCGCTTTAATGAGCGCGGCTGCGCTTGCCAAGGGCAAGACTGAGCAGGTGACGCTCCCCCAGGATGTCGTCATCAACGGCACGCTCGTCAAGAAGGGCCAGTACAAGTTGAAGTTCGATGAGCAGACAGGCGAACTGCTTTTCCTGAAAGGTAAAAAGGTCGTGGCGCGCACCAGCGCCCGTCTTGAGAAGCGTGAGAAAGGCGCGGAGCGCACAGAGTTCGGTCTGTTTCAGGAAGGAAATGCAAAGACCCTTCGCAGCATCACTTTTCGCGGCGAGCGCGAAACCATAGTCATGCACGAAAAAGGCGGCGTCACGGAAAATCCCGCCGCCGCCAAACCCTCAACCACCAACACAAACCCCTAAAGCAGTAACAAGTGACAAGTGACGAGTGACGAGATAAAAGCTTTTCTTCTTGCTCGTCACTTGTCACTTATCACTGTTCTATTATCCCTTGTTGATAGAGCCTGCGCCGGAGACGCTCTTGTTGACTACCTTCGGCTCGCCGTAGTAGGTGACGCTTGCTGCGCCGGAGACATCCGCGTTGACCTCTTCCGAGGCGTAAACGTTGGCGTGGCCTGCGCCGCTCAAGGATACTTTGACGCGCGCGGCTCTGAGGTCTCTGACATCAACTTTGCTCGCGCCGCTCGATTCAATCTCAAGCGTCTTGGTTTCGCCGGAGGCGTCAATCTTGCTCGCGCCGCTCGTCTCAATCACAAGCTGCTCGTTCTTTACGCCTTCGAGCGTAATCGTGCTCGCGCCCGAAGTGTTGACGCCCTCAAGATTTTCCGTGGTGATTCTTATCTTAATAGACCTTTTGACGTTGAAGGATTTCTCGCTCTTAATGTAGAGCGTGTTGTTTTTGACGTAGGTCTCTACGAGCGGCAGAATGTTGTCGTCGCCTTCGACTTCAAGACCGGGCTGCTTCTGGCAGACTATCTGAACCTCGTAAGCGCCCGACACGTCTACAGAAGAGAAAGCGCCCACGTCGCGCTTCTCCGTCTTGACGTTGCCTGAGCCGGACGTGCCGTGTCTGCTCCATTTCAAACTCCCGCAGCCAGTCATAATTATCAGTGCCGCGAGCAAACAGATTGTTCTCTTCATTTCGACCTCTCCCTGCAAAAAAAGTGAAGCCCTCGGAGGATTTGCTCTTTTCCCTTGTGCTCTTACGACAACGACGAAGCGGGCGCGAAAGTTCTGGAAAAGGAGACGTATGATAAGAATATGAAGCGATTTTCGGCCTGCCACAAACTAAGACGAACACACACGAATTTATTTAACACGGCGGGCGCGAATTTTTCTAGGATTCAAACAGGATGGAAGAGATTGAATCATCGGTTCATTGATTCAATGAAGAAATGAATAAATTTCTTCTATCCTGTCCATCCTGTTAAATTTTAAGCTCCGCGCTTGAAGGGTGCGCCGGGGAGCCAGGCGGGCATGGCTTCGGCGTTTGCGACCCTCATGCCTATGATGAGGCCGATAGTTGCGCTGGTGCGCGGGCCTTCCCAGTTCCAGTTGGGCTGCACCGTGTCGGTCGGCTGATGATAGTCCGTGTCGAGCCACTTCTTGGCGCGTGCAATCCAGACGGCAGTGTCACCTTCGGGGCCGCCGAGCAGCATCAACGCAGGCACGCCCTTCTTCACGAAAGCGAAATGGTCTGAGCGATAGAAGGCTTGCTCTTCCGGCATAGGGTCAGGCGTTAATGCAACGCCTGTCGCCTGCAAGACATCTTCCAGGGTCTTGCCCAGTTCGGAATATTCCGCGCCGAAGCCCACGACCCTTTTGACTGGCCCGTAAATTTCAGTGCCTATACCGTCGAAGTTCAAATCGGCTGCTATCTTTTCAATCGGCCAGGTGGGATGCTTGACCCAGTACTCGGCACCCAGAAGGCCGTACTCTTCGCCCGTCACAGCGAGGAAGATGATGGAGCGGCGCGGGCGCTCTTTGGATTTCGCAAAGGCTTCCGCGATGGCTGTAATCATGCCTACACCTAGCGCGTTGTCGGCTGCGCCCGGATAGATGCGCCCCTGCGTGTCAATCCCGTAAGCATCATAGTGAGCCGTATAGACGACCGCCTGGTCTTTCAGCTTAGGGTCGGAGCCTTCCAGGACGGCTGCGACGTTGCTGCTGACGGCTTCTTCCATCTTGATGCTGACGGAGATGGTAGCCTGCTTGTTCAAATCGCGCGAAGCGAACTCACCCGATTGCGCTTTGGCAACCGTCTGCGCGTAGGTAGAGCCTGTGTCCGCGAACAGTTTCTCCAATCCTTCATCGCTCATGAGAAGGATAGGCGGCAGCTTGATGGGAGGCACGGGCGCGTCCGCCAGTTGCACGCGGCGGCGAGAGAGATAGTTGGCGACCAGCTTGTAGGGCTGCGCTGGCGTGCCGAAGTTGGCTAGGATGATGCCTGCTGCGCCCTGCATGATAAGGTTGCGCGCCAGGGCCATGGTCGAGCCTGCTTTTCTCCAGGCGGCTTCATCCACGTTCTGCGGGCGGCCATTCAGTATGACGACTATCTTGCCTTTGACATCTATGCCTTCGAAGTCGTTGCGCTTTAGCTCCTGAGAGTTCACGCCGTAGCCCACGAAGACAAGCCCGCCACTCGCGTCCATCTGCTCGGAGGTAAAGGGAGGCGCGAGGACGAAATCCGCGCCCTGCTTCAGCACAGCGTTGCCAGCCTTGAGGCTGGAGTCCGGCGTGACCTGCGAGCTTTTGAACTTGATGGCTTGCAGGTAAGTTCCGTTATCGCCTGCGGGCTTCAGCCCCAACTTCTGGAAGTGGTCTGCTATGTAACGCGCGGCGCGCTCTCCGCCGGGCTGCGCCGTGCCGCGTCCCTGCATTTCGGGGGCGGAAAGCTCAGTGGTTATCTTGCGAATAGTTTCGGCGCGCACGAGCGAGGCCGCAGCCCGCTCGGCAGCGCTCAAGGTCGGAGCCGTCTTGACCGCAGCGCCCGTCGCAGCCTGCTGCCAGCCGAAGGCCACGGAAGATAAAAAGGTTGCTAACAGGAGCGCGGCCAGGGGCCTGCGCCAGGACTTAAGCTTTAGTTGTTTCATTAAAATCTCCACAGGTGGAAAAAGTGTGCTCTTCGAGGCTCCCCTTTATACGAAGGGCTAGACAGCAAAGTTTATAAATGAGAGGGAATAATTAACAGGGATGGATAGGATGAGCAGGATAAAGAAAAGTAATCTCTCTTTCTTATCCTGCTTATCCTGTCCATCCCTGTTAATATCATCGTCCGACAACTTTTCAGTCTTTCTGAAGGTAGAAGAGAGTAATCCGAAAAGGCTTTGACGATTTCTCGGATTCATTACAGAATCTAGTAAAACAATCTGAAGGAGAGAGACAAGTGCGCTATCTTTTGCTTCTCATCGCTCTGCTTGCTGCGACGGTCGCGCCCGTGCGGGCCGACAAGGTCAAGACTACGGAAGACCTCCTGCACGCCATGCAGAAACGTTACGCGGGCAAGTGGTACAAGAACGTAGTCTTCACGCAGAAGACCACGGAGTATCACCCGGATGGCACAAGCAAGGCTTCCATATGGTACGAAGCGCTGGCGATGCCCGGAAAGCTTCGCATAGACTTTGACCCCATAAAAGAGGGGAACGGAATCCTCTTTGTGAACGACACAGTCTACGACATCAAGGGCGGGAAGGTGGAGAAATCTCAACCACTGGTTCACCCGCTTCTGCTCCTGGGATTCGACGCTTACTTTATACCAGTCGAGCAGACAATGACGAAGCTCAAGGCTATGGGTTTTGACCTTTCCATCCTGCGCGAGGACACCTGGCAGGGGCGTCCCGTTTACGTCGTCGGCGCGAAAGAGGGCGACCTTCATTCGTCGCAGTTCTGGATTGATAAAGAGAATCTCTACTTCGTACGCATGCTGCGGCCCGCAGGAAAAGATAAGACCCGAACCTCTGAGACGCAATTCAACAAGTACGTGAAGATGAAAGACGGCGGCTGGGTCTCGCCCGAAGTCATCTTTATGCTGGATGGAAAGACGACCGTGCGTGAGGATTACACCGACATCAAAACTAACGTCGCGCTCGACGATAAATTCTTCGACCCGCAAAGCTGGGCCACCGCCGCGCACTGGAAGAAATAAGCTGTGGTTCGCAGAGTAGGACAGTACCGCCTGCTTAAGCCGGGCGGTACTGTCCTGCTTTATATAGTTGAAGGAGACTCGCTCTCGATGAAGAAACTTTTCTTGCCTATACTCTTGATACTCGCCTTGTGCGCTTCGGTCAGTGGCATACAATCAACCGATGAAGGCTTCAAAGCGACGACCGTCATCCTGGTTCGTCATGCGGAGCGGGCGGACGCTCCGCGCGAAGACCCGCCGCTCACGGAAGCGGGCGTTGCGCGCTCGCAGAAATTGGCGGCCCTCCTGGCCGGTGCAGGAGTCAAAGCGATTTACACCTCGCAATACTCGCGCACGAAACAGACAGCCGAGCCGCTCGCCAAACAGCTTGGGCTAACGATTACTCCCGTCACACTTCAATCAAAGCAATCCAACCCCAGAGAAGTTTCCGAGCAGTCCATACGACAGATTGTTGACAAGATAATGGAACGAGCAGGCGAGACCGCGCTCGTCATAGGCCACGTCAACTCCGTGCCCGATGTTATACGCATGCTAGGAGGCGACGTGGTTCCCACGATGGACGAGAAAAGGTTCGACGACCTCTTTATAGTGACGGTCTACGCCAAAGGAAAAGCGAAGGTCTTGCAGTTGAAGTACTAGATTGTTCGCGCGGGCTAGTGCGCGGTGCCGGAGAAGTACCAGAAGTAGAAGGCTTGAAAGACGCCTATGACGAGACCTATGATCGCGCCGAAAAGCTCTATTGTCTTCAAGTGCTGTTGGGCGACCGATAGCACCAGCGCTTCCAGTTTGTCCGCAGGATAATCCGCGACCTTTCGACGAACAATGCCGCCTATGTCAAATTCCAGGATGGCTGCAGGCAGTCTCTCTCTCGCAGCCTGAGTGATGCGGTCTGTGAGCGCTTCGCTCATGTTCAGCATGGTCTGTTCGGGGAGGCTGTCGCCGAGGCGGCCAATCGGCGTCACAAGCAGCCGCTCAATCTGGCTGCTCAGGATGTTGTTGATGGTCTGGGCCGTCTCTTCACGCGAGAGAACGGTCAGCAATCCCTTAGAGAGAAAATTCTTGAGCCGTGCCCCGGAATCCGGGTTGGCGTGCTCAAGCAGCGCGCGCAAGGTGTGAGGGCGTATGCGCTCCAAGGCGTCCGTGGCGTAAGCCGAGACTGTTGTGGAAAGCTCAGGGCTGCGGGCCAGCGCTAAAATTCTCTCCGAGACCTGATCCTTAATCATCAGGAGTTTGTCGGGCGCAATCTGTCCGATGAGTTCGTTGATGGGACGCGCGAAGAAGCTATCAATCGTGGAATTCAGAAAGCCCTCGGCCTCCTGCTCAAAGGCTTCGCCGCTCAGGAGTTCTTCCACTCGGCGGGGCAAAGTCTTATTAACAAGGTCGTCAACCTCGTGATGTATGCGCTCGCGCGAGATGAAGATTTTTTTGAAGAAGGAAAGCTGCGCGTAGTAATCGTCAACCTCTCGCTTGATGAGCGCGCCTATCTGCGTGCGCGTGCGAGCGTTGGTGGCAATCTCTGTCAACTGCTGGACTATGGGCGGAACCTGCTGGTCAACGCGCTCCTTGATGATGCCCACGGTTTCCGGCGTGAACATCTCTGCTAAGGGAGATTGACTGTGAGCTAAATCATCAAGGCGGCCCCCTACGAAGTCGCGCACCTTGGTCTCAAAGGAGCGTTCATTGACTATGCCGCGAAAGCGCTCTTCCACGAACCCTAAGACTTGCTCGAACGTCTCTTCGTCAACAACGTCCGTCAATCGCCTTGCCAGAATCTCGTCCACGCGGCGGCTGATAAAAGCCGAGACGGCTTCGGCTGTCTCTTCGCTGCGGAGCGCGGCTGCGATGTATTCGGCTATGCGATATTGAATGGCCGAGAGCGCATCCAGCACTGGCGCTCTTGCCCCTTTGGGCAGCGCGTCTATGAATGAAGGATAGGACTTGTTGAGAAGCTCTTCCGTGTAGGAGTTAACGAGGCTCTCCACCTTGCGTCGAAAGAAGTCCGTCTCAAAGAGCGCGTTGACGACCGTCTCCTGCGAGACCAGTTCGTTGCCTACGGCGTTGCCTATGCTTTGGGCAAGGCGCTCGCGGTGGCGCGGAATCATTCCCTGCGGCCAGATGGTGACGCCCAACAGCTTGACCGCGCGTCGCGGGCGAAAGAGCATCCGTATAGCCAGCCACGCAGCGCCATAGCCATGCACGGTAGCGATGACAACTATCATCACAGAGAGAAAAATCTTGTTCGACAGCAGTTCTATGGCGGACTTCTCCCAGACAATCCAGGGCGTCAGTCAAAGCTTAAGGGAACAGCCTGAATGTAAATGCAAGAGGGGAATCGCGTCAACGCATAAGAGAGGACGACACGCCTGAAAACCCGGCCCTTGAAACTGAAAAAGATGGCCTCCCACTCGCAAATGAAGCTTCTACATCCACGCACGGAGGCTTTCCATCCGCACATGTAAGGCTTCCGTGCGCGGATGGGAGGCTTCCATCTGCAAATGGAAAGCCCCCGTGTGCGGATGGGAACCTCCCCTGCGCAAATGGGAGCCTTCCATCAGTGCACGGAAGCTCTCCATCTGCAAGTGGGAGGCTCCCCTGTACGGGCGGAAGGCTTCCATCTGTCCATGTAAAGCTCAATTGTAGGGGCAGGGACAAGCCCTGCCCTACAGTTCTTCCAGGAGCTTTGCGGCCCTTGCGGACTTCTCCAGCCAGGCGGCGGCAATCGTGCCGAGCGTCTCTTGGCTCTGCCGGTGATGCTGCTGCCAGCGCGCGGCTTCCGCCGACAGCCATTCGAGGATTGCTTGAGAGTTCTGATTAAAGTAGGCGGTGAGGATGAACTTTCGCTCCCCCAAACGCAGACCTAGGCCGAGCCTTCGTCCGGCGCGTACGAGGTCAGCGCGCGTGATTATCATGCCGCTTCGCGCAGGCGCAAGGAGCGATTGCAGGAACTCTTCCGTGCCTTGCTCGCGCGGGTCTGCGAGGGTCGCAGTCGCGCGTAACGCAAGAGGAAGCTGTTGAGGTTGCCCCAACGCTTCAATCTCCTCCGCGAGCGCTGCCTTCAGAGTCTCGCCCCACCTGCGATAGAAGGGCGCGGCTATCTCATCCAGCTTCCGCAGGTAAACCGGCAGCCAGCTTAAAAGATGCTCCCACAGGAAAGCCTTGCGCGCGTGACGCCAACGCTCGCTTGCCGAAGCATCACGCTCTTCCCTTTCTACAAGCTCCGCATAGAGCGCCAGCATCAACGAAAGATGGTCAGGCTCTGCGGGCGGAGTGAGCGAGAGAGCGCGCCAGAATCCCGCCACACGGTCGCGCGCCTCGCCTCCCATCATCCCTTCTGCACCAAGATACACGGAGGCGTAAGGATAGAGTTGAAAGAGGAACGTCTCCGTGTACTCGCTCGACGCAGGCGGCGCTCCAAGTTCCAGAGCCTCCGCAACACGCGCGCTCTCTTCTACAGGCGATTCGGCAAACAGCGCGAGCGCGCGAAAGAGTTCCATGAATGAGTGTCTACTCCACGCCTACAGGCTCGGCCTCTGCGGGGAGCTTGTAAAATTCCCTTGCGGGCTTGAGAGGGCGCAGGAGCCAGTAGGGGCGGCGGGTGCCGTCAGGTGAAAACCTGTCGGCGGGCCGCGTCATGGCTAGCCAGCGCTGGTAAGCCTCGCGCGACTTCTTTGTATCAACATGTATGTCGCCGTAGGAGTCGCCCGCTTCGGCTCGGCGCACGCGCACGGCCTGATGCCAGCAGTGCATGCCGGAGATCGGGTCGGGATGCACAGGAAAAGTCAGATTTTGATGCACGCCCACGTCCGTCCACCAGATGCGCGAAGTGTCAGCATCATCCGACCTGTACGGCTCTACGCCGCGCTCTCGCCTGATGCCCCACTCGTGGCCTTCGTGATTCAACCGGACTGTCGCCATCATCTGTCGCTCGCCTTCGTCAGACAATTTCCAGCGTCCCATGTGATGACTGCACGCGACTATTCCCGGTTTAATTCCTTCCGTCACCCAGGCGCGCACCACGAAGTAGCCCGTCTCGGTTTCCACACGCACCAGGTCGCCCGTCTCTACACCCAGTCGCGCGGCATGCGTGGGATGAAGCCAGAGCGGGTTGGTGTGCGCGATTTCATTCAACCATTTCGCGTTGGCGCTTCGAGTGTGAATCTGCATCGCCAGGCGGAAGGTCGAGATTAAAACCGTCTGGTCTTCTTCCAAGTTGTCGGGGTGAACGTGGCTCTTGATGTAAACCGGGGTGCTCCATTCGGGCCAGCCCCAGTCCGCCAGAGTCCTTGAATAAAACTCAAGCCTTCCGCTTGGCGTCGGGAACCCACGCAAGGTTAGACCGTCAACATCAACGCCGACCATGCGCCTCCCCTCCGAGTCCGGGTCAATCGTGGGCACCGGCACAACGTTGGTCGAAGGCGGTTTGGAGGCGCGCGTATAAACTCTGCCGAAGCGATCGGTGCGCGTGTCTTCAAGCTCTTCGGCGGGAACCGCCTGCTCGTAGAGAGCGCCTATCTTCCTCTCAATCTCGAACGCGCCGTAGCGCCGCATGAACTCAAGCGGCGTCAGATTTTCCTTGGCCGCGCGCTCAGGCAATCCGGGGATAGAATTCTCGAAGATGTAAGCGTAGTACTCGTCTACGCTGAGTCGCTCGCCCGGACGCGCCTTCGATTCCGCGTACTGACGTATTCCCAAACTCCCATCGGGGTCAATGCGCCACGTCAACTCAAGCCAGAACTCGTTCTCTTCCCAGACCTCGCCCGGGTTCACGTCGCGCGTGTCCCTTAAGCGCTCGCCCATTCGCTCGCGCACTGCGCGAAGCACTGGCTGGCGAAACCCTAGCCACTGCGCGTCGTGCGTCTCGTAAGAATGTATGTCGTGACGCTCGGAGCCGAGGCCCATAGGCAGCACGTAGTCCGCGAAGTAAGAGGTCTCGTTCCAGACGGGCGTTAAGGCTACGTGACAGCCGACCAACCGCTCATCCGTCAAAACCTCAATCCAGGAGAAGCCGTCTGGGTTCGTCCACACGGGGTTGTAGACGCGCGTGAAGTAGGTGTCAATCCGCCCGCGCCCGTCTTTCAAAAGCTGCGGCAAGAGGAAAGACATCTCGTTCATGGAGAGCGGATACTCGCCCGGCCACGTCATCTCGTTCCACATCTGCGGGTGAGGCGGCGTGTAGATGGGCTTCGGCACAAACTTGTTCCAGGCGTTCGGAAAGACGCCGCCCTCGGTCGCCACCGCTCCAAGCAGCGCGTTCAGCATGAAGAGCGCGCGGGCAACGCTCCACCCGCCACGGTTGCCGGACGAAGCGCTTCTCCAGTTGTGGCTAGAAAACCGTGTGCCCGCCTGCGAGACTATGCGCGCAATCTCTTCAATCACGCGCGCATCCACTTTCGCTTCCTGCGCGGCGAACTCGAAAGTGTAGCTGGCGTAAAGCTCCTTCAAAACAAGCTCGAAGTTTTCAAACGTCGTCTCCGCTTCGGGCCGCTCCACGGCCATGTACTCTTCCCAGTTCCACCATCGCCGCACGAACTCGCGGTTATAGAGGTCGTTCTGAATCAGGTAGTTTGCGATTGCCAAAACGATGGCCGCTTCCGAGCCTGGATAAGGCGAGACCCAGTAGTCCGCGTGCGTGGCTGTGTTGGAAAGACGCGTGTCGAAGACAATCAGCCGTGCGCCGCGAGCCTTGGCTTCTATGATGCGTTGCGCGTGCGGGTTGAAGTAGTGGCCCGATTCGAGGTGCGCGCTGATGAGGAAGATGACATCGGCATTCGCGTGGTCTGGACTCGGACGGTCAAGCCCCATCCAGAATTGATAGCCTGCGCGCGAAGAGGAAGAGCAGATGTTCGTGTGCGAGTTGTGGCCGTCAACGCCCCACGCGGCGAGTATACGCTCGGTGAAGCCGTCCTCGCCCGGACGCCCCACGTGATACATAATCTCGCCGCGACGGTCTTCCAGGATTGCCTTACGGATGCGCGATGCAAGTTCGTTCAGGACTTCATCCCAGGAGACCTGAACCCATTTGCCCATCCCGCGTCGGCCCGCGCGCTTCAGAGGATAAAGGATGCGGTCGGGGTCTGTGATTTGATTCAAGGTGGCTGGGCCTTTGGCGCAGTTGCGACCGCGCGAGCCTGGATGCTCAGGATTGCCCTCGAACTTACGCACCTGAAGGCTCTCCTTATCGACGTAAGCCAGAAGACCGCACGCCGCCTCGCAGTTAAAGCAGGTCGTGGGCACGAGCATGTAGCGGCGCTCCTCGCGCTCAGGCCAGGCGCGCGATTCCAACTCCACCCAATCATCCCAACGCTCCTTCGGCGGGAACATTGCCAGATGAATGCGGCTAGGCCCGGGATAAAAGGTCTCGCCGCGCGCCTCCACTTCGCGCCTCAGAGCGCTCACACGCTCATTTAATTTGCCAACGCTCATAGCTTCTTCTCATGCCCACTTTTTGATTAGCTCAGAGATGCGCGCCATGTGATGGTCGTCGTGCTCTGCCTTGAAGAAGGCAAAGTCAATGACGCGCATGGGAATCTTCAGGCGCGGGTGCAGGGCAGACCTCTCTATGAACTCCGCATCGAGGGCTTCAAGGCGCTCCACGAACTTCATGCGCTCTCTGCGAAACTCCGAGAGGAGTTCGGCTATCTCTTTAGAGTTGTGGTTTGCCTCGAAGGTCTTACGGTTCTGTAGGTCTGCGGGCGTTAGAGTCTCTCGCCCGGCGGCGTAATCCTCAAGCCGCTTCATCTCCAGGTCTTCTAAATCCAGCAGGTGGCCCGCGTGCTCCTGTATAGACCACTTGTCGCCGTCGCGCCTTGTCAAAATCGCCTGCGGCAAATTAAGCAGGCGGTCTTCTAGACGCGCGGGCGTGCCGCGCAGCCGCTCCACCACGTTCGCATACATGGACGTGGGCAAATAATCGAACGAGAAACGCCGCTCGAACCATGCCTGTCGCTCAATCATCGCTTGACTCCTTCGCGTAATCGGCTCTCTTCAAACTCCAGCGCCACACTTCGCCCTCGTCCGGGTCTATTGATGTGCCCGCGCGCCGCATTCCGACCGCTTGCAGAACCCGTGTCGAAGGATTCGTTTCGGGCAGAGTGTGCGCGATGACCTCCGTGACGTGCGGGTGCGAGAAAGAGTAATCAATCAGCCCGCGCGCGGCTTCCGTTGCAAGCCCCTGCTGTCTGTAACCGGGAGCTATGCTGTAGCCGATTTCAACCACCCCGTCTGCGTCCGCCTCTCCCTTGAAACCGCCCAGACCTATCAGGGCATTGTCCGCGCTGTGCACGATTAAATGCATCCACCAGCCTAGCGCGGACGGATGCGACTTCAGATATTCATATGAGTAAGACATAACTTGCTTCGCAGGTTCAAAGCCAAGCCAATCCTCAGTCAGCTTAACTTTGAGCAGCCCTTCAAGCTCGCTCTCGTCTCCCAGGATGGCCTCGAAGTGCCGAAGCTCGCAGGGGACTAAACGAAGGCGCGCGGTCTCAATCATCTTCCTAATCCTTCATGCGAGCGGCACCGACTGGCCCGCCTGAACGTACGCGTGCTCGTAGAGCAGCAGGCCCACGAGCGCGAATGAAACAGAGGTCAGCCCGAAGATGGGCGCGAAGAGGCCCACAAGCGAAAGCAAGAGGCCCACCCAGAAGACTGCGCGGTATCGCCCTTCAGTCATCTCCCACACAGCCAAGCGCGCGTGAGTGGTCGGGTGCGCGAGTGTTATCTCGCCCCAGACCAGCAGCAGGTGAATCGCGCTCGTGATTCCAAGCGTCCAGAAAAGCGCCGTCAGGGCGCGCGGCTCCAGCCACGCGGCGAAAGGCGCGAGCGCAGCCGAGCCTAAAAGGAGCGCCTGCACGAAGAGATGCGGCGGCAGCAGAGGGTTCTGCCACATGTCGCGCGCCTTCGCCTGCGCGAAGAGATAAGCTGTGTAGACGGCGGTCAGCGTGCCGAGCGTCAATCCGATTGGGATAAGTATGCTCTGAACATCACGGCTGCCCACAAGGCTCGCTATGAAATGCAGCGCGAGCAGCGCGGAGTAGCCAGCTATGATAAAAGCCCCCTTGACCAGCCAGCTTCGCCACTGCGGGCGCGTGAATATCAACAGGAAGCGCGCGGGATGCTCTAAATCCCATATAAGCAGGCCGCCTGTTATTGCCAGAAATATTCCTGAGAGAACCGGCGCGACCCAGAGCCAGATGGGACTAGACGCGGACATCAAGCTGAAGACGACCAGCAGAAGCGGAACCAGGTAAGCGCCCGCAGCTATGCCCTTCGTCCAGGTGTAAAGGCTCACACGCCAATCCCAGGGAATCGCGTGGCCCACGTCGTAAGAGAGAAGCGCGGCTGCCGAAGTGTTATTGAAATCAGGATTGCCTGAGACTACCGTGTCTGTTCCCGTCGCCTGCTCGCTCCACATGAAGAGTCCGCCCGTGGGGCGGCGCGCCGCCAGTGGGTCGAGCGTGGCCTGATGCGCGCCCTTGTAAAACAGTTTCGGCAGCGTCTCTTTCTCAGGACGGCGCACGTTGACAGCCTCGCGGTTGACAAGGCTTGCAACCTTTGAAGCCTCATCGTTGATGTCTCCGACCAGAATCGCTTCGACGGGGCAGACCACCACGCACGCAGGCTCAAGCCCCATGTCAATCCTGTGCGCGCAGAAGTTGCACTTCTCCGCAGAGTGGTCTTCAGGGTTGATGAAGATTGCGTCGTAGGGACAGGCGGCCATGCAGGCTTTACAGCCTATGCAGATGGACTTGTCGAAATCGACTATGCCGTCTGCGCGCTTGAACATGGCCGTCGTGGGACAGGCCACGACGCACGGCGCATGCGCGCACTGATTACAGCGCGTCACCTGATGAGCGCGCCGGGCCTGCGGAAACACGCCTACGTCTACGTGCTTGACGTAGGTGCGCGTCACGCCAAGGGGCACAAGGTTCTCAGATTTGCAGGCCGTAGTGCAGGCATGACAGCCAATGCAGCGCGTCTGGTCAATGACCTTGGCCCATTTAGCCTGATACTCGCTGGCAACTTCCGATTGTTGATTCACGCGCGCATCTTAGCCCAACATCGCGCCTCGCTCAAAACTGCTTCTCTTTCGCAGGGGATGAATTGTCTTCTATTTCCGCGCGGCGACGATTTTTCCTGCGCGTTCGGATGCGAGCGTGAAATTCGGAAGCACTCGGAAAGAGGTGAGGCCGACCGCTACGTGGTCGTCTGGATTGAAAGGTAGGGCGGAGACTTCAGCTTTGGGGCGTGTGACGATGATGGGGACGCCGGTTTTCGTGTCGGTCGCGCCCGCGTTGACATTGTAGAGCGGCGGCTCGTTCACTGCCGGTTGTCGCCCCGTGAGGTCAAGCCGGATAGTCAAGCGCTCGTACGCGCCCACGAAGCTTATCTCTTCGACTATGCCGTTCATCAGACGACGCGCGCCTTCGGGCAGAGCGCCCGTGCGGCTCAGGCAAACGTCTTCCGGTCGAAAGACCACCTTGACGGCCTGCCCATCCTGAAAGTGCGCCGTCTCTTCCGCAGCAGGAACAAGGATGGCGTTGACGGAGATGTTCTGGCCGCTCACAACGCCAAGGAGCAGGTTGGCCGCGCCCAGGAAGGTGGCGACGAATTCCGTCTCAGGCTTGTTGTAAACCTCGTGCGGCGTGCCTATCTGCTCTATGCGCCCCGCGTTGATGACGGCAATGCGGTCGCCCATCTCAAGCGCCTCCTCCTGGTCGTGCGTGATGAAGATGGCTGGCACGTTCACCTTCTTCAGGAGCGCGTGTATCTCTCTACGCAAGCGCACGCGTATCTGCGCGTCGAGCGCGCCGAACGGTTCGTCGAAGAGAAGCACCTGCGGCTTGTAAGCGAGCGTGCGCGCGATAGCCACGCGCTGCTGCTGTCCGCCGGAAAGCTGCGAAGGATATTTCTTGTGATGCTCTTCCAGGCCGACAAGCTCTATTAAGCGCTCCACTTCCCGCCGCATCTCTTTACGCGGGCGGCCACGTATGCGAAGGCCGTAGCCTATGTTCGCTTCGACCGTCATGCGCGGGAAGAGAGCATAAGATTGAAAGATGACGCCCACGTTGCGCTCGCGCGCGGGAAGCTCCGAAACGTCCTTGCCATGAAGAATGACGCGCCCCGTGTCAGGCTCTTCGAGACCGGCTATGATGCGAAGGATTGTGGTCTTGCCGCTCCCGGACGAGCCAAGCAGCACAAGCGATTCACCTTCCGCGACATCGAAATCAATGTCTTCGAGAACGCGCGTGCCCTTAAAGCTCTTGCTCAGCCCACGCACGCTGGCGGCAGCAGTCGTTTCGCGCTCGCTAGCTTGCGCGCCGTTCTCCTCGCTACCGAATATCGTCGTGAACTCCTCAGACTGCATAAAGCGTTTACCTCAATCCGTGTCCAGCCAGTCGCGCGCGAAAAAGAGAATGCTGAAGATGACGAAGGAAAAGAGCGCGAGCACAATGGCGACCGCGTTGGCCGCCTCGACCTGCCCCTCGTTGAACTTGGCGAAGATGTAGAGCGGCGCGGTCTGAGTTCGCATGGCGAGGTTGCCGGAGACAAGTATGGTCGAGCCGAATTCACCTATGGCCCGCGCGAAAGTCAAAAGAGCGCCCGTCACTATGGCCCCGCGAAGCGAGGGCAGCGTCACATGCCAGAAGGTCTGCCAGCGTGTCGCGCCTATTGTCGCAGAGGCTTCTTCAAGTGAACGGCTCATGGTCTCGAAGACGGACATCAGCACGCCGAAGGCCAACGGGAACGTGACGAAGATGTTTGCCAGGATGATGGCATACGGCGTGAACATTATCTGGTGCTCTTCGGAAAGAAACTGGCCTATCATCCCGTACTTGCCCCACAGCAGAAGCAGCGCGAAGCCCGCCACGGCGGTCGGAATCGCCGTCGGCAGCGAGATGGTCACAATCAGCGCCGTCCTTCCCCAGAACATGTAACGCGAGAGAACGTAAGCTCCCAGCACACCGAACAGCACGTTGAAAACGGTCGCCCAAAAGCTGGTCACAATCGAGAGCTTTAAGGCAAAGATGGCCTCCGGCGCGGTCAAAGCCGCCCAGAAACTCCCCAATCCCTTGTTCGTCCCGAAGATGAAGATGGAAGCCAGAGGTAACAGCACAAGCGGCAGCATGATTGCGAGCATCACACCAATACTCACGGGCCGCACCACATCAAAGCCCCTCACATGCCGCATCGCTCTGACAGTCGCACTCATAATTCAGTCTTCAGTTCACTTGCTTTTCTGTACCTGGTCGCGCCAGATGCGCTCTATTATCTCAGGGTAAGCTTTTGACCAGCCGCCGAGGTCTTTGACGTAGAAGGGCATCTTGATTTCGGCGAACTCTTTGTTCTCCTTGTTTAGCTCTTCGTTCGTGACGGAGCGGAAGTGATACTGGACGAAGGCGCGCTGCGCTTCGTCCGTCCAGAGGTATTGAAGAAAAGCGTTGACCAGGGGGCGCTCTTCATTAGTGATGTTGCGGTCTATGATGGCCGTAGGGTGTTCGCTGAAGATGGTCGCCTGCGGGACTACGATTTCAACGTCGGCACGCGCCTGCTTCATCAGGATGGCTTCCAGTTCGTAGGTGATGAGCGCGTCCGAATAGCCCGTCTCGAACTGTGTGCGGGCTTCGCGCGCGGAGCCGGGCGTGGCTATGACGTTGCGCCAGATGGCTCGGAGAGTGTTGAGCGCGCGTGCCTCGTCGCGCTTGCCCGTCTCCTTCTCGGACTTGATTAGCTCTGAGCCGTAGATTGCAAGTATAGACCACTGCGCGCCGCCGGAAGATACTGGGTCTGGATGAATGACACGGACTCCGGGCTTGGCGAGGTCTGGAAAATCGTGAATGCCTTTTGGATTGCCGCGCCGCACCAGTATGACGAAGGGCGTCTTGTTGACGATGCCCTGCGCGGGCAGTTGACGCCAGTCTGAAGTCACAAAGCCGCCAGGCTTCAGGCGGTCAACGTCGCGCTCTATGGAGAGAATGGCAACGTCCGCTTCGACGCCCTGAATGATCTGGTTCGTGACCGTCTCAGACCCCGCGAAGCTGGAAGTGAACTTTACATCCTCGCCGTGCTCCTGCTTCCACTTGGCGGCGAAGGCCGGAAAGATTGCCTTCTCCAGAGACTCCTTCATGACGGAGAAGCCGTAGACGGTCAGGTTCCGCCCGCCTGCGGTCGTGGGCGCTTGCGGAAGACAACTGTTCGCCACGAGCAGAACCGAGAGCACGAGCGCTGCACACGAGAGGCGCACCCCGAAAATGAGTAAACTTCGCCACGACATAGGCTTCTCTTCCAATGCCTCCGCTCTCTTACTCCCGCCGACCTGAAACTATTGCTGGATTTTTAAAAATTAAGCTCGGTCTATAGCACACCTTTGCCGTTTCGGGAAGGTTTTTGAAGAGAAAATTAAGTCCTTGTAACCAAAGAATAATCTGCCGACTGACCCTATGCTTTTGCGGTGCGGGCACAGAACATGATAGAACTATTGCTGGAAGGAGGTTAAAAAGAATGCGTACTCTAATCCTCGCATCGGCGCTGCTGCTCGTCGCCCTGGTGGTTATACTTGCAGTCGGCTCCGGCAATAAAAGAGATAGCGCTAACACATCGCAGCCGTCGCAGCCTATGGAAACGGCGGAGCAGGCACAGGCGCAGCAGACTCCATCGGACGGAGTGCGGCGCGTGACGGTCGAAGAGCTTCGCGCGGCTTTAGACAAAGGCACGGCCATAGTCGTCGACGTGCGCGGCACGGATGCTTACAAGGCAGGTCACATCAAGGGTGCCGTCTCGATTCCTGAAAACGAGATAGCAAATCGCACCAAAGAACTGCCTAAAGACAAGCTCATAGTCACCTACTGTTCTTGACCGAACGAGCACACCAGCGCCCGTGCGGTGCAGGACATCAAGCAGAAGGGTTTCGAAAACGCAGCCGCACTCCTCGGCGGCTACGCAGCCTGGGAACGAGCGGGATTCCCCGTGGAGAAAAAGTAAAGAGCAGTTTTCAGTAATCAGTTTTCAGTTAAAAGCAAGTTGCTCTTTTCTGAAAACTCAAAATTGAAAACTGTTTTTGGAGGTTTGTCGAATGCGTCTTTGGGGTTTGCTGGCGGGAGCATTGTTGTTGCTGGCTGCGGCGATGATTGCGGGATGCAATCGTAATAGTAATCTGCCTGCCGGTGCGGGCGCGGCTAATGCTCCGGGGACGGCGCGCAATATTTCGCCGGATAACGTGAAGCGTGTGACCGTGGGTGAACTGCGCGACATGCTGGAGCAGAACAAGGCCGTGATAGTTGACGTGCGCGGCACGGACGCTTACAAGCCGGAGCACATCAAGGGCGCGCTGGACATTCCCGAAAAAGAGTTGAGCGCGCGTGCAGGCGAGCTTCCCAAGGACAAGCTGATAGTCCTCTACTGTTCTTGACCGGCTGAACACTCCAGCGCCCGTGCGGCGCAGACGCTTCAAAAATCCGGCTTCGACAATGTGGCAGCGCTCCTGGGCGGAACCAACGCCTGGAAGAGCGCGGGCTTTCCTATGGAGAGCGGAAAGTAAAAGCGAGTAAATAGTAAATGGTGAATGGTGAATGGAAGAACTGCTTTTCTCCATTCACCATTCACCATTTCTTCTTTTCACGTCTGCGGAACAGGCTCGGTGACGCGTATGGCTTGCGGGGTGACTACGCGGCCTGAAGGGACGGAGAGCACTGGGCACGGAGCGTTTCTCACCACGCGCTCTATGTCCGGCCCCAGGACGGGCGCGCCGCCAAAGAGTGAGGCGTGAACGCTCGTCCCTATCACTATCAAATCGAAATCTGCTTCCATAGCGAGCCGCACTATCTCTTCGTAGGGACGACCTTCGGCTATGTGCGTGGTCGCGCGCCCTCCGTTCTCGCTCACGAAGTTGAGCATGCGCTCGTTAACATAGTCGCGCAGGCGTGAGAGCGGCGGGCCGCTAGCCTCTGGAAACATCTCCGCCATCTGGCCGACGTAATCGCTGATGACATAGATGGCGTGAAGCTCTGCGCCCGTGCGCGCGGCCAGAGCGACTGCCATCTGTGTAGCGGCGTTGGCGGTCGGGCGAAAGTTCGTAGCCAGCAGCACGCGGTTCAATCGAATCTCTGTGTTAGCGCCGCGATGCTCCACGAAATCTCTCTGCGGCGGGCGAATCGTCAGAACAGGACAGGGCGCTTCCGCGATTATCTCTTCGGCTGTGGAACCCCAGAGCGCACGCGACAGCCCTTGACGACCGTGCGTCACAATCGTCACCAGGTCTATGCCGAACTCGTGAGCGGCACGCGCAATCTCAGGCGCAGGCTCGCCCTCCACGATGATAGGCTCCACCTCAAGACCGGCGAGCAGAGGGTCTGCCAGAACGTCGTGGACATCCGCGCGCAACTGTCTGAGCCAGCGCTTATCCATCTCTTCAAAGATGCGCTCCGGCAGCGTCAGTAGATTAGCCGGAACAGTGCCGCCCTGCACGCTGAAGAGCACCACGCGCCCCGCGCCCTCGCGCGCAAAGGCCGCCGCGTACTTCAAAGCCGCGCGGGCGTGCGACGTAAAATCGGTCGGAAACAGAATATTTCGGAATGGGTACATAGGATTAATGAGTTCCGTCCCTTCACATTTTTCCCCAGAGCATGAGAACACCTATCACTATGAACGCGGCGGCGGCTACTTTGCGTAGGATGTTTTCGGACAGGTACTCGCCGAGCACGGAGCCGACCGCAACGCCTATCAAAGAGACCAAAGCCAGAGCGAGCGCCGCCCCCAGGAAAACAGAGAGCGGCGAGCGAGTCTGTGCCGCGAACGTTATCGCGGCCAACTGCGTCTTATCGCCCATCTCCGCCAGAAACAGCGCGCCAAAAGTCGTCCAGAATGCAGTCCATTTAAACATAAAAGCTGTCAGCTATCAGCGCTCAGCAATCAGCAATTGCATTTAAGCCTGAGAGCATCCTTTCAACCTAAAACAGAACCAAACAAAAGAAGCTGAAAGCTGACGGCTGATAGCTGACAGCTTTTATATCACTCTAGTTCCGGCAATGCGGTCAAGCTGTTGCATGAAGCCGAAGTATTCGAGTTGTCGCTTGTGGCGGCGTGCAAGCACGGCCAGTTCAAGGGCCACGCGCTCGCGTGTGCTGGCTGCGCGGCGCACGGTCGCCAGTTTTTCCACCACCCGGCGCAGCGCCTCCGAAAGACCAGAGACGAATACGCGTGCATTCGGGCTTGAATAAAGCTCTATCTCGTGGTTCAAGTACCTGAACGTGCCGCCGTTCGGATCAAGAAAAGAGTAGTCGTCCGCAAGCTCCATCCGCGCCGCGCGAAACAGCGCATCGAAATTCACGCCCAGAGCGTGCGCCGTGCGCTCTACGCAGGCAATCAAGTCGGCGCTCGCGCGCAGGAGTCCATGCCAGTCAAGCTCTTCACCCGAAGCTTCCCTGCCCGCAGCAGCGCCAGCCGCATCGGCCTGCGGTGTCTGATGCGAGTCTTGTTGCTCTTCAAACGCGTCAGCGTCTTCGTCTTCATTCCCGTAGACGCTGATTAGCCCGCCCGCCTCCGACGCGCGCACCAGCAACCTTTGCAGCGCGGCTTCGCCCTCGCCCTCGCGTCCCGTAACGGTGTCCAACTCTCTGCACTGCGGTCGCTCTCCCGCGTGCAGCAGAACCTCTGCACGGTAGTCGCCCATCTCTACACGCACGTGCCCTGTAAAGTCCTTCTGCTGAAGATAGCGCAGGAGCGCGCCCAGATTGACGAAGGACGTGTCCAGGTTCTCGTAAACGGCAAAGTTTTTCGAGCGACTCATGAGCGAACCGTATTCTATAAGGCAAAAGTAAAAAGGCAAAGAGCAGATGACCTCTGACCTCTTTTCTTTTGTCTTATACTGTGCCAAACTCCGCCGCACACGTCCGTAACCCCGAATCGAGGAGACCGAGTCGAGTTGATAGAAGTCACGAATGTCGTCAAGCGTTACGGCCCGAACACAGTCCTTAACAACGCCACGTTCCAGATAGAAGAAGGCCAACTGACAACCATCCTTGGCCCGTCGGGCTGCGGCAAATCAACCATGCTGCGCTGCATGAACCGGCTGGAGAAGTTCGACCGTGGCCGCATGAACATAGCCGGAGTCGAAGTCCTCGGCACAGAGGATAAAAAGCTCACGGCTGCCGAAGAGAAGGATTTAACCCGCCGCCTGCGCGCACACGTGGGCATAGTCTTTCAGAACTTCAACCTCTTCCCGCACCTGACCGTCTTAGGCAACGCCATAGAAGCGCCCGTCACAGTCAAAGGTCTGCCGCGTAAAGAGGCTGAGGAAGTCGCGCGCCATTATCTGAGCAAGGTAGGGCTGTCGGCCAAAGAGGAGTTTTATCCGGCGCAGCTTTCCGGCGGACAGCAACAGCGCGTGGCGATTGCGCGGGCGCTGGCTATGGAGCCGGACGTGATTCTCTTTGACGAGCCTACGAGCGCGCTTGACCCGCAGCTTATACAGGAAGTCGCGCGCATGTTCCGCGCGCTCGACGACCTTGGCAAGACAATCGTGGTCGTCTCACACGACATGAACTTCGCGCGCCGCATCTCGGATCAGGTCATCTACTTCGAAGGCGGCCACGCCGTTGAGGCTGGCACGCCCGAAGAGGTCTTTGGCCGCCCGCAGAAGGAAGAGACGCGCGCCTTTATGCGAAGCTTTCAGGATGAAGACGAGGCGGGCAATGAAGCTGACGCGAGCGAAGGGAAGGTGGAAGAGGTCGCAGACAAAGGCACGCGTTTATCCCTCGGACAGGAAGAGTGAGACTAAATCCAAATGAAGCACATCATCAGCCGCGCCGTTGCTATCTTTCTTCTTCTACTGTTTCTGCCCGCGCCCTCTTTCGCTCAGTCGGCGCTGGAGCGTGTGCGAAAAAATGGCGAGTTGAGAATCGGCACGGACGCCACCTATCCGCCGTTCGAGACGGCTGAGGGCGGCACCTTCACGGGCTTCGACATAGAGCTTGGCGAGGCCATAGCGCGCGAGATGGGCGTGCGCGCCACCTTTATCAACGCAGGCTTTGACGGCATCTTCCCCGCGCTTCAAAACGGCTCGTTCGATGCCGTCATGTCATCCGTGACCATCACGCCTGAACGCTCCGCCTCCATGCTCTTCTCAGAGCCTTACTACGATTCGGGCCAGCTAATCGCCGTACGTCAGGACACGCAGAACATCAACGTGCCCGACGACCTTACTGGCAAGAAAGTCGGCGTGCAGATTAACACTACGGCGCAATATGACCTGGAGAAGCGCGCGGGCGTTCAGGTAGAAAAATACAACACGATTGACCTTGCGCTTCAGGACTTGCAGAACAAGCGCATTGACGCCGTGGTCGGCGACGCGCCCGTTTTGAAGTGGATGATCTTTCAGAGCTTTCGTCAGTTGAAGACGGTCGGGCGGCGCTTCACGGACGAGAAATTCGGCATCGCTCTGGCGCAGGGGAGCGACGACTTGCGCCGCGCCATCAACGCCGCCCTGTGGCGCATAGAGGACTCCGGGGAGTACAACCGCATCCACGAAAAATGGTTCGGAGAGGCGGCGGAGCGAGCGCTGGCTCAGACGACCGGCGGCGGAGCAGGCTCAAGAGCTTTTAACTTCGACCTCGTTCGCCGCCTGTGGCGACTCTTCCTTTCGGGCCTCTGGCTGACGGCGCGGCTCGCCATCCTCAGCCTTGCCTTCGGCCTTCCCGTTGGCTTGCTGCTGGCGCTGGCGCGCGTGCAGTCCTCAAAGATTCTGGCAGCGCCCGCAGCCGTTTACGTGGAAGTGATGCGCGGCACGCCCCTGCTCGTTCAGATACTCTTCATCTATTTTGTGCTGCCGTCCTTCGGCGTCAACATTCCGGCCTTCTGGAGCGGCATCATCGCCCTGACGCTAAACTCCGCAGCCTACATCTCAGAGATTTTCCGCGCCGGAATTCTCTCGATTGACGTGGGCCAGATGGAGGCTGCGCGTTCCTTAGGGATGACCTACGCGCAGGCCATGCGCCGAATTATTCTGCCGCAAACCTTCCGCCGCGTCGTCCCGCCTTTGACTAACGAAGGCATAGCGCTTTTGAAAGACTCGTCGCTCGTCACCATCATCGGCCTGACGGAGTTGACGCGCACAGGACAGGAGCTAGCCAGCCGCTACGCCGCGCCTTTAACCATCTGGCCCGTCGTAGCAATCTTCTACCTGCTCCTGACCTTCCCCCTCACACGCGTCGCGGAATACTTAGAGCGAAGATGGCGACCGGTAACAAGATCATAAAAAACAGTCTAGAGAGTTTAGAGAGTCTGGAGAGTCTAGAGAGTCAACTCGTTCTTCTCTCCAGACTCTCTAGACTCTCCAGACTCTCTGGACTTTTATTATGAAGATTCTGGTACTCGGAGCGGGCCGCATGGGACTTGGTGCGGCCTTTGATTTGGCGCACAATGCCGAAGGCGTGCGCGTGACTGTCGCTGACGTTGACAGAGAGCGCGCACGCGCGGTCGTGGAGGCCGTCAAAAGTGACAGGCTACGCGCGGCGCAGGTCGATGTCTCTGACCACGAGCAGGTCGTAGAGTTGATGCGGGGACACGATGCCGTGATTAGCTGCGTCGTCTACAGCTATAACCTTCAGCTTGCGCGAGCGGCGATTGAGGCGCGTGTGAACTTCTGCGACTTGGGCGGCAATAACATTGTCGTTGACAGCGAGCTTGCGCTGGATGCTGAGGCAAAGCGCGCCGGTATAAATATCATCCCGGACTGCGGCCTTGCGCCCGGCATGGCCTCTGTGCTGGTAGCGCACGGCGCGGCCCGCTTTGAGAAGCTGGAAGAGATACACATACGCGTCGGCGGACTTCCGCAAGCCCCCAGGCCGCCGCTCAATTACCAGATTGTCTTTTCCGTCGAAGGCTTAATCAATGAGTACATAGAGCGCGCACGCGTCATACGCGAAGGCCGCATAGTAGAGATTGATTCTATGACAGAGGTCGAGCGCCTGAGCTTCCCCGCGCCCTTCGAAGAGTTGGAGGCGTTTCAAACTTCGGGCGGCACCTCCACGCTGCCCGAAACATTCTTGAATCGCGTGCGAGAGCTTGATTACAAGACGATTCGTTATCCGGGCCACTGTGAAAAATTCAAGCTCCTGGTTGACCTAGGCCTCTGCTCAAGCGAAGCGATTGAAGTTGAAGGCGCAAGCGTCAGCCCCAGGCGCGTGCTGGGAGAAATGCTGCTGCGCCGTCTTCCGGCGGACGAGCCTGACGTGGTTCTGATTCTCGTAGAATTTCGCGGCGCACGCCTTGGCAAGAGCGAGTCGGAGACGCTTCGTTACTACATCATCGACCGCTTCGACGAGTCCACAGGTCTTTCAGCCATGCAGCGCACGACCGCATTTCCCGCCTCCATCATCGCCCAGATGATGGCTCGCGGCGAGACACTCGAAAAGGGCGCTATCCCACAGGAACGCTGCATCCCCCCTGAAGCTTTCGTCAAAGAACTGGCCGCGCGAAACATACGCATTACTATGAGCAACGAATAAAGGCTGTGGGAGTCCTCAGACTAATTCTTTTTTGTGGTGGGTTGATTTAAGATTGAGTGAGGGGAAGGTTGATATTCACCACAGAGGCGCAGAGGATACAGAGATAGCACAGAGTTAAAGAATCTTCCGCCGAATGCCCTGTTTGAGCACCTCGACGTTGAAGTTAATGAGCAAGCCAACACGCCAGCCGCCCAGTCTTAAATATGTTAATAGCTGTGCTTCATGTACTGGCGCTATAGCTTCGATAGCTTTAATTTCAACTACAACTGCACCGGCAACCAGTAAATCAAGGCGATAGCCGCATTCTAAATGAATGCCCTTATATTCTAAAGGCAATGGCTTTTCGCGCTCGAACGATACTTCGCGCAAACTCAACTCACGGCATAAGCACCCTTTATAAGTTGATTCTAATAATCCAGGCCCAAGCGAACGATCAACTTCTATTGCCGCTCCAATAATCGCCTCAGTTATTTTGTTAACCTGAGGACTCATTCAACCCTCTGTGCTATCTCTGTGTCCTCTGCGCCTCTGTGGTGAATATCAAGCAGCTTTACATTCAATCTGAAATTAAACCACCACCAAAAAATTAGTCTTTAGTCTTGAGACTTCCCCTAAATAAACGCCGAACCGCCCAAGAGCACCTCATCAAACTCAAGGGCGGTTCGGGTTCCCCCTTCACTTGCGCCTCAAGCAAAGGAGTATCTTGTGAAGTGGCGCTCGCAAAGCATAGACCTACGGCCTGCCGGTCTAGCCAATCCCCCGACCGCCACGTTGCACCACAAGATTAAAGTTTTTAATAAGGAGCGACGGAGAAGTTCGAGATGTTTATTCCGTCGCCCGCGCTAAAAGTCTTGAAGCTTTTTTTTAGAATGGGATGCCGGTAAGAATAGCATCCCATTCCCTCTTGCGCCTTCTTGCTCAGAAGGAGTATCCAATGAACACATGTAAATTAAATTAGCTTCATTGACGCGTCAACACTAATTTATTGGCCGAAACGAGCATTTATTGGCCGTTTCGGACAAAACGTCCGAATTATTCTCTTTTTTCCTTCTTTGCGTGCCTGTGACGCGCCCTGTACTGCGCCGGAGTGAGTCCGTACAGCTTCTTGAAGTCGCGTACGAAGTGGCTGTCGTCGCTCAAGCCCACCTGCACCATAATCTCCTGCACGTTCAGGAAAGTGCTCTCAAGCAGACGGCGCGCTTCCAGCAGCCGTAGCTTCTTCTGATACTGAACCGGCGTCATACCTATTTCGGATTTGAAAAGACGGCGCAGGTGTTCGGCAGAAAGATTCACGGCCTGCGCCATCTCGCTGAGAGTAACTTTCCGGCTCAGGTCTTTTTGAATGATATTAATAACCGTCTGGACGCGTGGGTTCATGTCCTGTAAACAGAATCCGGCCACTGAAATGATGAGATGAGGTTTGATTGGAAGGCCCGTTGCACAATCCGGGCCACAAGGATAGGGGTAAATAAATACGGGCTATTTAATGCGGGGCGTGACCGGGCAGAAGGGAATATTTGATACGCGCCCCTTTTTTTTAACGACCTAATTTGCTAATAACGCTTCGCTTGCGTGGTGGTGAACTCTTTTTTGCGGGGAGTAGATTTTTATGCTTACGCTGAAGCATGGCGCAAAGACGCTGGTGTGTGATGCCTAGCAGGCGTGCGGCCTGCGTGACTCCGCCTCCGGCGGTTTCAAGCGCAAGCTTGATGAGATTGTTTTCAAAGTCCAGCACTTCGGCCTTCAGCGAGAATCCTTCCCAAGGGTCGGACAGCGTAGCCATGCTCACCAATCGTCTGAGCGAAACAGCTTCTACGTCGGGAGGTGTAATTACCATATTGTCTTTCGCCGTCAGCAGCGTACGCTCTATCAGAGCACGCAACTCGCGTGCATTGCCTTTGAGCGGAAGTCTTCGCATAGCCTGGACTGTTTCTGGAGTAAAGGTCACGCGCTTGCGATGTATTTTGAGGAGTTCTTCAATGAAATGGTTGGCGAGCGGAGGAATATCGTCGGGCCGCTCCCTGAGCGCAGGGATGACCAGATGAAAAGTGTTGAGCCTGTAGAAGAGGTCTGCGCGAAACTCTCTGCGCGCGGTGCTTCGCTCAAGGTCGCAATTGGCGGCAGCGATGATGCGCACGTCCACATGCTCAGGCAGAGGCGCGCCTACGGCGTGAATCTCCCCGCGCTCTATTAAGCGAAGGAGCTTGCCCTGGCTAGTAAAGCTGAGGTCCGCAATCTCGTCCAGAAAGAGCGTGCCGCCCACAGCTTCGCGTACAGCGCCCGCGTGATCTCGCACGGCGTCTGTAAAGCTGCCACGTACGTGGCCGAAGAGCAACGACTCAAAAAGCGTCTCCGTCAGCGCTCCGCAGTTGATCGCAACGAACTCGCCCTCGCGCCCGCTCCAATGATGAATGAGCCGCGCCAGCACTTCTTTTCCCACACCCGTCTCACCCGTAATCAGCACAGGTGACTGCGTTCCCGCAATGAGATGCGCCGTTCGCAATAGCTCGCCCGTGCGCTCATCCGCGTACACGAAGTCCGGCGCGGTTGATTGCACGACACGAACGCGCACAGCATCCACGACCACACGCGCGCAAGCCCTAAGACGCCTCAGCGTTTCCGTGTTCTGCGACTCGCCCAGCAGCACGTCGGCGCGCTCATACATAGCTCTTAGCTCGCCCACTGCAAGCTGTTCCCCAAGCTCTTCGATAGTCGTAATAGCAGCGACGCCCGCGCTCTCTTTATCACCCGCACGCTCTGCCACCTCGCCCGCGCGCCCAAGCGCCGTCCTCGCCTCTTCATACCTTCCAAGCCGCGCCAGCGCCACACCCCACGTCGTCAAAGCCTCCGCCAGGAGCGACAACTCATCGCCCCGCTCCAGCGTCTGCACCGCCCCACGCGCAACCTTCTCAGCCTCAGCATTCCGGCGTTGTGCTAAGAACACACGCGCGCGAGTCTCATCAACCTGCACAGTATGAACACTATCTTTGAGATTACTGAAAAGCCTGCGAGCGCGGTCTAAATGCTCATACGCTTCAGCAATCTTTCCCGTGACAAAGAATAGATAGCCAAGATTATTTTCTACGGCAGCTTGGTAGCGTATATGACCCGCTTGCTCAAAGTGATAACTGGCGGCGGCATACTCAATCAAAGCTTGATCTATATAATCCTCACGTTGTTCTGCTACGCCAAGCTTCTTTAGTAGAGCAGCATAGTTAACATGGAATCTACCTTTAGCAGAGTGATTCTTACTTTCTTCAAATAAGGGAGCTGCTTCCAATAAGAGTTGAAGAGCATCGCTGAATTTCATCACTGATATTTCAACTATAGCGCTATTGAGTAAAGCGCGCGCCCTGTGTTCACCATTCGTATCAGCGAATCGATTCAGCACCTCGCGTAAAGTCACACGCGCTTCATCAAAAGCGCCTTCACGCCAGTAGCAAATTCCGAGATCAATATATGCCTCAGCTATTTTCTCCCTCTGCTCTAATGTCTGAAAGATCGTAATACTCTCGCTAATGAGGTTTTTTGCTATTTCTTGTGCACCCTCTATCTGATTGGCGCTGCCAATCCACCCTGACAAAGACCCAGCACGCAATAGCACTTCTGCGGCAATTTGCTGGTTAAGACCGTCAAGATTTGGTCGTTCACCAATTCGTTGCCACAATTGACCTATAGCGCGACGGGCAGCCTCATAGTTACCAGAATCTTCCAGTTCTTTAGCAAGTTGACAGCGCAGACACACCCGCTCAACGTAGTCAAGATCAGGATTTTCTATTTGTCGAATGAGCCGCGCCGCTAAACTCATCTGAGGCTTATACCTTTCCATATCTTGCAAAAAAATTTGCGGATAGTGTTTCGACTTAATACAGTGCTATTATGCGCCCGTTTTTGGCCCTAGTCTTAACTCTAAACACTTTTCTAATTTCAAAAGCTCTGGAGAAATACAATGAAAAAACTTCAGCGATTCTGGGCAGCAGCAACTTTAATATTAGTGCTTAGCTTCCCTACTTTTGCCGGTGACATATTATGTCCAGGCGTAACAAATCCACCGCCTGACCAGCAGCAAACATCCGCGACGGGCGAGATGCAAAACCCAAGCGTGACGGTTGCGGGGCCGATGGATACGCCTTTGACATCGGATGCTGGCTCGGTGGCTGAGATTGCGTTGACCCTGATGGTTAACGTGCTGTCAGTTTTCTAAGGGCTACGCGCTGTAAGTTTCAAGTTTTCCTAGCTGCCGTGAGCGCCTTCACGCGCGGTCGGGTGTTAGTGTGTCTTGAAGTCGCCGGAAATTTCTGTTGTTTGCCCGGCGAGGAGGCGCGACTCGCAGCGCCGCGAAGCTTAACCGTTCTCTCACAGGAAAAGCAATAAGAATTTGCTGCCCCGGCGGGCCTAGCCCCATGTGAGGCTGCGCTCTTCAAATCAACACTCGCGCGGCTTAATCCCATGTTATAAGAATCCAGACATTCACTTATCTGATGGCTTAATGCGCGGCTTGCCGCTTCGCAAATTTGGAAAAGGTGAATATTATCTAGGGCAAGACGAAAGCACTCCACGCATGCTCCGAATCAGGAGAGTTTTAGAGAGATGAATGCATTACCGATTATCGTTGGCGCGCTGTGCGTGATGGCGATTGCTTATCGCTACTACTCCGCGTTTATAGCGGCGCGGGTTCTGACGCTGGATGATGCGCGGCCCGTGCCTTCGAAGACCATGTATGACGGCCACAACTATTACCCTACGAACAAGTGGGTGCTGTTCGGCCATCACTTCGCGGCCATCTCTGGCGCGGGGCCTCTGGTGGGGCCTGTGCTGGCGGCGCAGTTCGGTTTTCTGCCGGGCCTGCTGTGGCTGGTGATAGGCGTCTGCCTGGGCGGCGCGGTTCATGACTTCATGATTCTGGTGGCGAGCGTTCGCAGGCGCGGAAAATCTCTGGCAGAGATTGCGCGTACAGAGATTAGCCCGCTTTCGGGTCTGGTGGCTGGCGTCGCAATTCTCTTCATCGTCGTCATAGCGCTCGCGGGCCTCGGCCTTGTGGTCGTTAATGCTCTGGCCGAATCGCCGTGGGGAGCCTTTACGGTGGGCTTTACGATTCCGTTAGCTCTCCTGATGGGTCTTTACATGTACCGCATACGGCCCGGCAAGATTGCGGAAGCGAGCGCCATAGGCGTCGTAGGACTGCTGCTGGCCGTTTTCTTAGGCGGACGCATAGCGGAAAGCTCCTGGGCCGCGAGCTTCACCTTTTCGCGCAACACCATCATCCTGCTGATGGCGGCCTACGGTTTCATAGCCTCTGTGCTTCCCGTCTGGATGCTGCTGTGCCCGCGCGATTATCTTTCATCTTACCTGAAAATCGGGACGATTGCTTTTCTAATCATAGGCGTCATACTTGTTCACCCGACTCTGAACATGCCTGCGTGGACGCCGTTCGTGGCGGGCGGCGGGCCTGTGATTCCGGGCAAGGTCTACCCGTTCGTCTTCATCACCATCGCTTGCGGCGCAATAAGCGGCTTTCACGCGCTCATCTCTTCTGGCACCACGCCGAAGATGATTGCCAAAGAAGGGGACGCGCGCATGATTGGCTACGGCGGGATGTTGATGGAGGGAGTCGTCGGCGTTGTGGCCCTGATTGCTGCAACGTCGCTCTTCCCAGGCGACTATTTCGCCATCAACACGGCGCAGAAGACGGACGCGCAAAGGGCCGCCTACGTGCAGATGGTTGACAATCACACGGGACAAGGCTTCGACATACAGCCGAAAGAGATTGACAGGCTGGAAGCCGAGTCGGGCGAGAAAAACTTGCGCGGGCGCACGGGCGGCGCTGTCACCTTAGCGCTCGGCATAGCCAAAATCTTCGACGGCATCCCGTTGCTTTCCGGCTTCATGAAGTATTGGTATCACTTCGCAATCATGTTCGAGGCGCTCTTCATACTGACGACGATTGACACAGGCACGCGCGTCGCGCGCTTTCTCGTCGGAGAGTTCGGCGGAAGGTTCTACAAAAAATTTGAAGAGCCTAACTGGCTGCCCGGCTCGTTCGTGACGACCGCGCTCGTGGTAGCCGGATGGGCAGCCTTCATCTGGTCAGGCTCCATCTCTACCATCTGGCCCATGTTCGGCATAGCCAACCAGCTTCTCGCGTCCGTGGCGCTCTGCGTGGCTACGACCATCATCATCAACATGGGCCGCGCGCGTTACAGTTGGGTGACTCTGTTACCGCTCTCCTTCGTAGCCATAACGACGCTCGTAGCGGGCTGGCAATCCATCACGGACAACTTCTGGCCGCTCTCTCAAAAACCCGAAACGGCTGTCCAGGGCTACATCAACGTCTCGCTCACGGCCATCTTGATGGTGGCATCAATCGTCGTCCTGATTGATTCGGCGCGGCGCTGGATGGGCGGAGGAAAGAGTTCTGAGCCGGAGGTGGATTTGGCCCAGGCGAAGGCTGCTTAATCAAACAGGATGGAGAGGATAAAAAATTTAATCATTGGTTCATCGGTTCATTGATTCAATGAAGAAATCAATCAATGAATCAATTTCTTCTTATCCTGTCCATCCTGTTAATTTCTTCTCTCTCAGGCGAAGTTCTTATTGCTTATGTGACATTATAGAAAAAACTTTTAAGTTAATATTGGCGGCTGATTCGCAAGTTCTTGAAGGAGGCCCAAAGCCATGCGTTGGAGAGGCGAGCGAGAGAGTTCAAACGTTGAGGACGTGAGAGGTTCGCGCCGTGGGTTGGCCGTCGGAGGTGGCTTAGGCACGATCGTCGTACTCGCCCTGGCGCTCCTGTTCGGCGCAGACCCGCGCCAGATTCTCAACCAGATTCAGGGCGGCGGCGCTCCTGCTCCCGCCACTCAAGGCTCAAGACCCGTCAATCCTGAAGAGGAAGAACTCAAAAAATTTAGCTCCGTTGTGCTAGCCAGCACGGAAGACGTGTGGACTGACATCTTCCGCCGCGAAGGGCGTCAATACGTTGAGCCAAAGCTCAGGCTCTTTACAGACCAGGTCGACTCCGCCTGCGGCGCTGCCAGTTCAGCCGTAGGCCCCTTCTACTGTCCGGGCGACCAGAGGGTCTATCTTGACCTCTCATTTTTCAGAGAGCTACAGAACCGCTTCCGCGCGCCCGGCGACTTCGCGCAAGCCTACGTCATAGCGCACGAAGTAGGCCACCACGTCCAGAAGCTTCTAGGCACGTCCGACAAAGTAGACGCCATGCGAGGCCGCTTGAGCGAACGCGAGATGAACCAACTCTCCGTGCGCCTTGAGCTTCAGGCAGACTTCTACGCGGGCGTCTGGGCCTACTACGCGCAGAAGAAAGGCTTGCTGGAAGTAGGCGACGTAGAAGAAGCGCTGCGCGCCGCCACAGCCATAGGCGACGACCGCCTACAAAAAGAGTCCCAGGGCTACGTCGTCCCGGACTCCTTCACCCACGGCACCTCCGAACAACGCGTACGCTGGTTCCGCAAAGGTCTAGAGACCGGAGATATAAGACAAGGCGACACCTTCAACGCCCGCAACCTCTGAAGCCTTATAGACACATCAACGGCTCGTACTTGAAGCAGGATAAGCTTCAAGTACGAGTCTTGCTTTCCTCACCTCTACGCTTCCTCAGCCTTATGTTATATTTCCCTGCAACTTCAGAAAGGAGTTTGCCGTCGCAGTGGAACCTCAGCCGCCCCAATCCATAGAAGTCTTCTACTCCTACGCCCGCGAAGACGAACAGCTTAGAGACGAGCTAAGAAAGCATCTGGGTGATCAGAGCGGTATCGCTATCACGCTGCACCAGTTGGGCAGGATTGCGTAAGAGCAGGGGGATTTGGCGGAAGCTGAGCGGTTGGTGAGTGAGGCTTTGAGTATATTGGAGCGGCTCAAGTCGCCCGACGCGAATATCGCGCGTCGTAGCTTAAAGAGGATAAGGGGTGAATCGTAGGGGGATTACTGTGGCGGGTTGGGTGTGGTGTACAATTATGGTGTTTGAGAGAAGGCTTTGAAACTCTGGCTGTTGCTTAATACTGGTAAAGGATGAGTGGTCGAGATGGCGCAGATGAAGAAGGCAGTCGGCAATAAGCAGGATGATGAGACGTTGGAGATGAGGTTGGAGTCGGATTCTATGGGTAGTATTCAGGTGCCGTCGGATAGGTATTGGGGGGCGCAGACGGAGCGCAGTCTGATGCACTTTGATATTGGGTTCGACGTGATGCCGAGGGAGATGATTAGGGCTTTGGGCATCTTGAAGAAGGCTGCGGCGCTAGTGAATGAGGAGTTGGGGAAGCTGTCGGGCGAGAAGGCTAGGCTTATTGTTCAGGCGGCGGACGAGGTGATTGAGGGGAAGTTGGACGAGCATTTTCCTTTGAGGGTGTGGCAGACGGGGAGTGGGACGCAGACGAACATGAATGCGAACGAAGTCATCTCGAACCGCGCGATTGAGATTGCGGGCGGGGTGATGGGGAGCAAGAAGCCTGTGCATCCGAATGACGATGTGAATATGTCTCAGTCTTCGAACGACACTTTCCCTACGGCTATGCACATCGCTGCTGCGGAAGAGATGAACAAGCTCATACCGGAGGTTGAGCGTCTGAGGGATGCTATCCAAGTCAAGGCCGAAGAGTTTAAGGACGTGGTGAAGATTGGGCGCACTCACTTGCAGGACGCCACGCCTTTGACGGTGGGGCAGGAGATGGGCGGTTGGGCCAGCCTGCTTGACAGGGACGTGGAGAGATTGAGACAGGTCTTGCCTGGGCTTTATGATCTTGCGATTGGCGGGACGGCTGTGGGGACGGGGCTGAATTCTCATCCTGAATTTGCGGAGCGCGCGGCGCGCAGGATTGCGGAGTTGACGGGCCTGCCTTTCAAGTCGCATCCGAACAAGTTCGCGGCTCTTTCGGCGCACGACGAGATGGTCTTTGCGAGCGGCGCTTTGAAGACGCTGGCCGCATCCTTGATGAAGATTGCCAACGACGTGAGGTGGCTGGCTTCGGGGCCGCGCGCCGGATTCGGCGAACTAATACTTCCTGAGAACGAGCCAGGTTCTTCCATCATGCCCGGCAAGGTGAATCCCACGCAGAGCGAGGCCATGACTATGGTGGCGGTGCAGGTGATGGGGAATGACGCCGCGATTGGCTTCGCAGGCTCGCAGGGCAACTTCGAGTTGAACGTCTTCAACCCCGTGATGATTCACAACCTGCTCAACTCGATAAGGCTGCTGAAGGACGCGTGCCACGGCTTTGTGGAGCATTGCGTAAGCGGCATAGAGCTTAACCGTGCGCGTATAGAAGAGCATCTGAAAAACTCTCTCATGCTGGTGACGGCGTTGAATCCTCACATAGGCTATGACAACGCCGCGAAGATAGCCAAGAACGCGCACAAGAAGGGCATATCTTTGCGCGAGTCCGCGATTGAACTGGGATTGCTCACGGGCGAACAGTTCGACCAGTACATCAAGCCCGAAGAGATGACGCATCCGTAAAAGCAGGAGTCGGGACTCAGAATTCGGGAGAGAGGAAGAGTTGGCTGATCCGAAGGAGCGCGTGGAAGAGAACGAGCCGGGCGCGTATTACGTGGACACTACCTGCATTGATTGCGACGTGTGCCGTGATACTGCGCCTGACAACTTCGCGCGCTCGGACGAGAAGGGCTACTCCTTCGTGTGCAAGCAGCCGGAGACGGAAGAAGAGCGCATACTCTGCGAAGAAGCCCTTGCCTCGTGCCCTGTCGAAGCCATAGGCAACGACGGTTGAATCTCTTCTCTGCGGTCTTAAACTATAATCTTTATCAGGCCGTCTTCTATCACTACTTCGTAGGTCTCAATCCGGCTGGCGTTGGAGAGGCACTGGCCTGTTCGCAGGTCGAAGCGCCAGCCGTGCCAGTCGCACTCGACCACCGAGCCGCACAGATGGCCGTCCGCAAGCGGCGCTCCCTTGTGCGGGCAGAAATTTTCCGTGGCGAACCACTCGCCGTCCACGTTGTAGAGCGCAAGCTCCGTCCCGTCCAGAAGCTCCACGGTCGCGCCACGGCCTGCGGGCACGTCTTCCGCGCGACCGACCGTTATCTTCTGCCCCTGCTTCCTGGGCCGCTTGAAATTTCCGAATCTGGATGGCTGCATCAGCCCCGCATCGTAACGTGTAAAAGTCCCAAGACTCAAGCAGGAAATTAACAGGATGGACAGGATAAAAAATTGATTCATTGATTGATTTCTTCATTGAATCAATGAACCGATGAACCAATGAATCAATTTTTTATCCTGTCCATCCTCTTTGAATTTCCTCTGGCACTGACACCCGGCAGCCATTCTAATGTATAATCTCTTCATCAAGTTCCCCTGAGACGGCAGAGATGAGCGGTTGAGGTCGCGTTCCCGGCAGAGAGGGCGTACGTGTCTCTTTCAGAGAGCGGGCGGCGCGCGACCCTTCAGGTGTTTCGATTAATTCGACGGGAGGAAGACTATGTCCAGGTATTATGACGACGATGATAGAGGCTATGGGGGCGGCACGCGCGACAGGCGCGGCAACGGCGGCGAAGGGCGCGGCGGCTACGCACGCGATGATTACGACGACTACAGGGGAGGAAGAGCCTCGCGCGCCGGAGGAGGCGCTGGACTGGGGCGCGATTACGGCTACGGTCGAGAGGACTTTGGCCGCTACGGCACGCGGGACGATTACGAAGAGGACTCTGGCCGCTACGGCGGAGGCTATTACGGCGAAGGGCGCGGCTATTACAGGGACGAGCGCTACGACGAGCGCCGCCCCTATGAAGGCGTGCGCGGGCGTCGTGGCCGCAGAGCGACCCGCTCGCATGTTCGCTGCCGCGACATCATGACGCGCGACGTGACGGTCGCAACACGCGACACGACTTTGCAGGAAGTGGCGCAGATGATGCGCGACGAGGACACAGGCGTCATTCCGGTCGTAGAGCGGCAGGACACGCCCCTTCTGGCAAGCGACGCGAAGCCCGAAGACACTCCGCGCATCAACAATCGCCTTCGCAGCAACGGTCGCCTCGTAGGTCTCATCACAGACCGAGACATAGCAATTCGCGCCGTGGCCGAAGGGCGCGACACGCGCGAAGTCCGCGCGGAAGAGATTATGACCGACGACATTCACTCGGCGCATCCGAACGACCGTGTGATTGACGCTATACGGACTATGGGCGACAAGCAGGTGCGGCGCATCCCCGTCGTGGACGACCAGGGAAACCTGCGCGGCATCATCTCTATGGCCGACGTGGCGCTTGAAACCGAAGAGGATCAAGAATTGGCCGACGCCCTCGAAGAGATTTCAAGCGGCTCCTCTTTCTGGAGCAAAATTTTCGGTTAAGAGCAGTCAGTAATCAGCCGTCAGCTTCAGGCTTTTACCTGCTGGCTGACTGCTGATTGCTGAGCGCTGATGGCTTTCTTATGGCTGAATCGGTTGAGCGTTATTTTCTGTTGATGCCTATGGGGCGCGGCAAGCGGCCTATCAAGGGGCGTTTGTGGCGACCTGCGGCGGACGTGTACAGGACTCAGGACGGCTGGATAATCAAGCTGGATTTGGCGGGCATCAGCCCGGACGATCTGGAGATAGAGATTTCGGGCGCGGAGCTTCGCGTCAGTGGTTGTCGCCGCGACACCTTCTACGGCGAAGGCGTCTCTTACCAGCAACTTGAAATCACCTACAGCCGCTTCGAGCGCACCTTGCGCTTTCCATGCTCTATAGAAGGCGCTGCCCTCTTTCGTGATTACCGCGACGGCCTGCTCATACTTCATCTCAAGAGCGAAGAAAATTGTGAGGAGAAGGAGACGAGTTAATAGCAAATGGTAAATTGTAAATAGACTAACCCGTCTTTCCATTTACCATTTACTATTCACTGATTCACTCCAAAATTTTATGGTTGAGAAACGAGGGGACATTCAGAGTCATGATGGCGGGAGCGCGGAGCAGCCGCAGCCGCAGGCGGGGCAGGCTACGCCGTTCGAGATAGCCGTGCTGCCTTTGCAGGACACCACGCTCTTTCCTGAGACGGTCGTGCCTTTGGCGGTTGGCCGCACGCGTTCCATCGCTGCTGTAGAGGCCGCGCTTGCCACGGAAGAGAAGCTGCTGGCCTGCATCAGCGCGCGAACGGAAAGCGAGGCGGGGGCCGAATCCAGGCCCGCAGACCTCTACAGCGTAGGCACGCTCGTCATGATTAAGCGCATGATGCGTACGGAAGATGTCCTCAACATGATAGTCCAGGGCACGGAGCGCGTACGCGTTCTCGAATGGTTACAGGAAGAGCCTTTCCTTCGCGCACGCGTGGAGATTCTTCCTGAGGTCAGGACGATCAACGCGGATCAGGTGGAAGCCTTGAGGCGCAACGTGCAGGGCTTGATACAGCAGGCTCTGGCGATGATGCCGCAGATTCCGCCCGAAGTTCGCTCTATCGTCCTGGGCGCAAACGACGCCGTTCGCCTGGCATACTTTTTAGGCTCGCTCCTCACCTTAGGCGTACAGCAGGAGCAGAAGATGCTTGAGGCCGATACGGCGGACGAGCTTCTGCAACTCGCCCACAGTTATCTCGCGCACGAGATAGAGATAATGCAGATACGCTCGCGCATTCAGACGGAAGCGCAGACGGAGATGAACAAGGCGCAGCGCGATTACATACTGCGCCAGCAGATGAAGGCCATACAGAAAGAGCTTGGCGACGACGAGGGCGGCGAGCAGGCCGACGCAGAGATGATGCGCGAGCGCTTGGAGGCCGCAGACCTTCCAGACGACGTTCGCAAAGAGGCCGAGCGCGAACTCAAGCGCATGGAGAAGCTGCCGCAGGCCGCGCCCGATTACCACGTCATACGCACTTACCTGGAATACATACTCGAACTGCCTTGGCGAAAGTCCAGCGAGGACAAGCTCGATCTGGCGGAAGCGCGTCGCGTACTGGACGAAGACCACTACGGGCTTGAAGACATAAAGGAGCGCATACTTGAGTTCCTCGCCGTGATAAAGCTCAGGCCCGATGCTAAAAGCCCCATCCTCTGCTTCGTAGGCCCGCCGGGAGTCGGAAAAACTTCCTTGGGGCGCTCCATAGCACGCGCTCTTGGGCGTTCATTCGAGCGACTGTCTCTGGGCGGAGTGCGCGACGAAGCGGAGTTGCGCGGGCATCGCCGCACCTACATAGGCGCTATGCCGGGTCGCATCATTCAATCCATACGGCGCGCGGGCGTCAACAACCCTGTGATGATGCTGGACGAGATAGACAAGCTCGGCGCGGATTACAGGGGAGACCCTGCGGCGGCGCTGCTTGAAATCCTTGACCCGCAGCAGAACAACACGTTCCGCGACCACTACATAGACTTGCCGTTTGATTTATCGAAGGTCTTCTTCATAGCGACGGCGAATCAACTGGCTCCGATTCCGCCGCCGCTTCGTGACCGCATGGAAGTGATAGCGCTCGCGGGCTACTCCGACCAGGAGAAGCTTCACATAGCTCGCCAATATCTTGTCCCGCGACAGGTGACGGAGAACGGACTCACGCCGGAACAGTTCGACATCACGGACGGAGCGATTCAGCTAATCGCCACGCGTTACACGCGCGAGGCCGGAGTGCGCCAGCTTGAGCGCACCATAGGCAGCGTCGCCCGCAAAGCCGCGCTCAGGATTGCACAGGGCGAGTCTGAGCACATCACGGTCGAAGAGGGCGACATCAAAGGTTATCTCGGAGCGCCGCGCTTTTATCCAGAAGAGGCGCGCAAAGAGTTGCCGACGGGCGTTGCCACTGGGATGGCCTGGACTGAGATGGGCGGCGAGGTGCTCTTCATAGAAGCAACGCTCTTGCCCGGCGGCTCAGGTCTGACTATCACAGGACAACTCGGAGAAGTGATGCAGGAGTCTGCACGCGCCGCTCGCAGCTACCTCTGGTCACACGCGCAGGAGTTCGGCATAGACCCTGAGATGTTCAAGGGCTGCGGCGTGCACCTGCACGTCCCCGCAGGCGCTATTCCAAAGGACGGCCCATCTGCCGGAGTGACTATCACAGCCGCGCTGGCCTCGCTCTACACTGGACGGCGCGTGCGCCCGGACACCTCCATGACCGGCGAGATAACTCTTTCAGGTCTGGTCTTCCCCGTCGGCGGTATCAAGGAGAAAGTCTTGGCCGCGTACCGCGCAGGCATACGCCGCATCATCCTGCCCGCACGCAACGAAGCAGACCTCGAAGACATCCCCGAAGACGTGCGCCGTGAACTCCAGGTCGTCCCCGTCTCCCGCATCAGCGAAGTTGTAGACGCCGCCCTGGAAACCATAGTCGCCACTCCACCCCCTCCACCCGCGCCCACAGACCAATCCCGCGACGGCTCCCGCGCCAACGAACCCGAACCCATGCGCGTCCGCAGCGTATAAAGTAACTGTAGGGGCAGAGGACTTGTCCTCTGCCCCTACAGTTTTATTAGGCGCTCTTAGCTTTCCTAGTTGAGCGGCACTATTCCGATGTCAATTCGGCGGTCGGTGTCGTGGCCCGGTTCCGTGGGGTTGGGTTTTGGGAGCCTGTCCGGGCCGTTGCCTGCGACGATGAAACGGTTCGCGTCCCATTTGTATTTCTCGACGAGGTAATTGGCTATGGCCTGGGCGCGTGCCAGGCCGAGGGATGAAGAGGGCGCATTAAATCCCGGGTCTGCAAAGCCCTCTATTCGAATGTAGGCATTAGAATTGGTTTGAGCCAGGAAGGCTATGTCTTCATCTATCCTTCGCTTTGCCTCGTCATTCAATTCGGCGCTGCCAGGGTCGAAATTGATATAGACGTGCTTGGTAGAGACTGGCTGTCTCTTTTTTATATTCTCGTCGGGCGGCTTAAATCCCTTCGCTTGCAAACTCTCCGTAGAGGCCATGTAGATTGCTTTGAGGAGGGTGCTGTCACGCGCCTCGCGCGCAGGGAAGAGTTGGCTGATATAGCCGCGCTTGACCCAGACGCTATTCGCCTGCTCGAATAGCTCATCGAAGAGCGCGGGTTTGCCGTCTAAACCAAACAT
>JACVRN010000316.1 GCA_014534425.1 Pyrinomonadaceae bacterium | reverse complement strand
CGAGGCTCAAAACCGAGCATCCGCAGCGTGACATAAACTTCTATGACGCTCGACGCGTGTGAAAGAAAGTCGAACGCGAGCATCGCAAAGAAAGCGCCGGGCCGGTGATCGTAAAAATCGTAGACATTCGACTCGACCTTGTGTATCTGCGCGCGCCGCGAGACGAGAAACTTCGGACGAAGTCCAACACCCGCCAGACGGTCTATAAACCAAGTGAGCAGCGTGATGCGTCGCCTGTGGGCGAGCGCGGCGGCCAGAATCCCCAGCGCCGCCAGCGCCGCGATTGTCAAAAGCACATAGCGCACGACCAGCGGCAGGTCGTAAGAGACCAGCATGACGCAAGCGCCGCTCAGGATAAAAAAGACCACCGACAGGTTGTAAAGAATATTGTCTATGACCAGCGCCTGCACACCGTAAACGAGTGGGACACGTTTGCGAAGGAGCGCCACTTTGGTCGCTTCGCCCAGCAGCGGGCCTGTAAAGGTAAGAAAGCTGATCGCCTCGCCGCCTAGACGAACTGAAAATGCTTGCAGGAAATTGAAGCGGCGATGTTCGGGCTGGACGGCGGCGCTCATGGCGAACGTGCGCAGGACGTGGCGCGTGCCGTTGATGCCGATCAGGATAAATATTCCGAAACCGATTCGCCCCAGAGCATCGAAGATCGGCTGTACGCCGATGCGGTTGATGACGTAAACGAGCAGCGCGACGCCCAGCAGAAAAGCAATCGTTTGTAGCCAGATGAAAGAGTTGCGCGCACGACTGCCACGCGGCTCTTCCGCCGCGTCGTCGAAAACCTCCAGCTCTTCCGTTCGCACAGGGTCTGCCGTCAATTGCCCGTCGGTTGAAATCAAGGTGCGTTCGTTCCTTTAGCGACAGGTCTTGCAAGTTGTTCATCCGCGCCGCCACCGCCGAGCACTTCTTCGATCAGTCGTCCGGGGAAGGAACGGAATCCGCGCTGCCAGAGCACGGGCACGGGCACTCGCCCGTCATGAAGCTGGCCGGTCAAAGCAAACACTGTCGGGACGAAGCTTAAACTATCATAGGGCTCTTTGACGACCCGTCCGCGCGGAATGCCCGTGCGCTCTCCGCCCGCCAACATCAATGTCGAGTGGGTCGAGACGCGAAAGAAAGAGCCGTGATTTCCACCCGGATTAAAACCGCGAACATCGAAATTCCAGTGATCGTTGGCCAGCACCAGCATGTCCGCTTCGGCCAGCGCGCGTTGACGCTTGCGGAAACGGCGAATCAATCGCTCGTCGCTTGAAAGCTCTGGCCCGTCGGTCTTGAGCTGCTCGAAAGAGTGTTGGGCCAACTGCTCATGCAGGCCGATCACGGCGTTAGAGTAATGCGTCAAGTGGACGGCGCGCAGCCACTCAAGCTCCGTGTGCCACTCTTCGAGCCACCCTACATGCTCCGCAGAAGGCACGGCAAACTGCTTATCCTCCCAAATCTTCAAAGGAAAGCCAGCGGCCCACTCTGCGCGCTCGAACCTGATTGCGCCCTGCTCATCCTGCTTCAGGTTTTTGACGGGCAGGTAACGATAACTT
>JACVRN010000312.1 GCA_014534425.1 Pyrinomonadaceae bacterium | reverse complement strand
GATGAAGGGCGCGAGGCGGTTGGCATCCAAATCGAGCGTCGTCTCGCGCGAGGGCAAGGCAAACGGCAGACGCGCGAGCGGAGCAACGTTCGTATACTTCCACTCTTCATGGTCGGTCGTCGGCACGCCCAGTTGCTCAAAACGCTTCATCGCGCTCTCGCGCAAACGTGCGAAGCTTGGAGCAGCAGCGCCGCTCTGTCTCTCTTGCAGCGCCTGAAACATCGCGCGGAAATCCGTCTTCTCTTTCGCTATCTCGGTTGCCATCTCTCTAGCTCGCCTGCTGTGGCGCTTGGGCCGCGCCCTTGCCCGCGACACGCTTAATCCAATCATAGCCCTTCTCTTCAAGCTCAAGGGCCAGTTCCTTGCCGCCTTCTCTGACGATGCGCCCGCCCGCCAGCACGTGCACATAATCGGGCACGATGTAGTTCAAAAGACGCTGATAGTGGGTCACTAGAATGATCGCATTCTCACTTGTGCGCAACTGGTTGACGCCCTCCGCGACGATGCGCAGCGCATCTATATCAAGGCCGGAATCGGTCTCGTCCAGAACGGCCAGGGTCGGCTCAAGCACGGCCATCTGCAAAATCTCGTTGCGCTTCTTCTCGCCTCCGGAAAAGCCTTCGTTGACCGCGCGGTTCATAAAGCTGGCGTCCATCTGGACAATTTTCGCGCGCTCTTTGAGCAGGTCTTTGAATTCCAGCGGGTCCAGTTCCTCCTGGCCCAGGTGCTTCTGCTTTTCGTTGTAGGCGAGGCGCAGAAACTGCGCGTTAGAGACGCCGGGAATTTCAATCGGATACTGGAAAGCCAGGAAGACGCCTTCGCGCGCACGCTCGTCGGGCGAAAGCTCAAGAAGATTTTTTTCCCGGTAGATAACCTCGCCCTGCGTGACCTGGTACGAGGGATGCCCTGCGAGGACTTTCGAGAGCGTCGATTTGCCGGAGCCGTTCGGGCCCATGATGGCGTGCACTTCACCCTTTTCAACCATCAGGGTAATGCCCTTCAAAATCTCGTTCCCGTCAATCGTCGCGTGTAAATCTCTAATCTCCAACAATGCCACTGTCATCACTCCTGATTTGAGGACCAAGCGTGAGGGGCTAGGGGCCGGTCGAAGCCAACAGCTTTCACCAACTCCTAACCCCCTCAAAACGGTCCACTGCTTTTAGCCAACACTGCCTTCGAGTTTCAATCCGAGCAGGCGTTGGGCTTCGACGGCAAACTCCATCGGAAGCTGCACGAAGACATCTTTGCAGAAGCCGTTGATAATCAGGCTCACGGCATCCTCCTGCGAGATGCCGCGCTGCATCAGGTAAAACAACTGCTCTTCGCTGATTTTGGAAGTAGACGCCTCGTGCTCCACCTTTGAAGTGTTGTTCATCACTTCGATGTAGGGGAAGGTATTCGCCCCGCAGTGTGAGCCGACAAGCATGGAATCACACTGCGTATAGTTACGCGCGCCCTCGGCCTTCGGCATCACCTTGACCAGGCCGCGATAGCTGTTGTTAGACTTTCCGGCAGAGATGCCCTTCGAGATAATGGTCGAGCGCGTGTTGCGGCCCAGGTGAATCATCTTCGTGCCGGTGTC
>JACVRN010000157.1 GCA_014534425.1 Pyrinomonadaceae bacterium | reverse complement strand
TTGGTGGTAAAGAAGGGGACGAAGAGGTTGGCTGTATTGGATAACCCTGGGCCTTCATCTTCTATGCGTACGTCCAGGTGAGTGCCGTTGCGCGACCAGCCGATTGTGACATCGCCTCCGGTCTCCAGCGATGCATCGACGGCATTCCTGAGAAGATTAATCAACAACTGGTCTAGCTGGTCGCCGTCGGCTTGAATCACCACGTCCGGGCCGGGTTCAACCGTCACTTGAACGCGCGTCTCCAGTCCGGCCACTCTACGAATCCACTCGCTCACATACAAAGGCTCGAATCTCGGATGCGGAAGCTTAGCCAAGCGAGAGTAGGCTTCCATAAAGCGGCTGAGGCTTTCGGCTCGCGCGGCTATGACTGCAAGGCCGCGCTGCATGTCCTCTTCCAAATCAACCGGTCGAGGGTCGCGCCGCCAGAGGCTTTCCAGACTTCCCGCGATGGATTTAATCGGCGCAAGCGAATTATTAAGCTCGTGGCCTAGCACGCGCACAAGGCGCTTCCAAGCCTGCCGCTCTTCTTCGCGGAGCGCGCGGCTCAAGTTAGAGAGCACAAGCAATTGATGTGGAAGCCCGCGCTCGCGGAAAGAACTGCGGCTCACGCCCCAGCGACCGACGCCTTCGTCCGAAGTGATTTGCAGCGTGCGCGTAGGCTCGCCCCTTAAACAGTCCTCAAGGCCAAGCTCCATCGCGGAGCGTCCCAGAAGCCGCTCGGCAGGCTCTCCCATCAGGCGCTCTCCGGCGTCATTCACAAGCCGCAGCCGCTCGTCCATGTCGAAGGTAAAGACGGCGACATCAATCTTCGCCATCACCGCGCGAAGAAGAGCCGTGGCTTCGAGCGCGCCCAATCGCTGCTCACGCAAGGTCTCGCCGAGCGCGTTCACCTCCAGCATCACGTCGCCGAGCGCGTCTTCCATGCTCGCGCCGCGCGCACGTATCGAATAATCGCCCTCGCGCAGTGCCGCCAGAAGATTCGAAATGGTTTGCAGGGGACGCACCACTCGCTCGCGCAAGGCGAACGAGTAGCCAAGCCAGATGACTATGATGAAGAGCGTAAAGGTCAGTTGAACCTTGGTCGTGTAATCTCCGAACCAGAGCAGCGCGAGCGAGATGATGACGCCGGGCAGACCAGCGCCCAGAGCCATCAAAAGCACACGGCTTTCATGATTCAGTTTTGAAGGATTCTTCTTATGTCCGTGTCGCTTCGCTTCCAATTACAAATTTCCAGAATCTAAAAAGTCTTTCATAGTCCGTAGCGTTGAAGGCGGCGGTAGAGAGCGCTGCGGCTCAGGCCGAGGGATTGTGCGGCCTGGCCCACGTTGCCGTCGTGGCGGGCGAGCGCCTTCTGTATGAGAAAGGCTTCGACCTCTTCCAAGCTCATGTCTTCGAGGCGGCGTGCGGCCTCGCCTTTCGCGCCGCGCTGTAGGCCAAGGTCGCGTGCGCTGACCGCTTCGCCCTGCGCCATCAGGACGGCGCGCTCCACAGTATGCTCAAGCTCGCGCACGTTGCCGGGCCAGGCGTACTCCATCAAAGTAGTGCGCGCCGCGTCGTCAAAGCCCTTCAGGGGCTTGCGATACCTGAGCGCGTGCTCGCGCAGGAAATGCTCGGCCAGAGGCTCTATGTCTTCGCGCCGGTCACGAAGCGGCGGCAGGTTTATCTCGACCGTGTTGAGTCGAAAGAGCAAGTCCTGTCGAAAGCGTCCCTGCTCTACCTCTTCCTGTAGATTGGCGTTCGTGGCCGAGATGACGCGGACGTTCACTTTTCGCGTGCGGCTTGAGCCAACGCGCTCGAACTCTCCAGTCTCAAGCACGCGCAGGAGCTTGGCCTGTTTGTTGGATGGCACGTTGGCTATCTCGTCCAGAAAGAGCGTGCCGCCGTCTGCCAATTCAAAGCGGCCTACGCGGTCTGTCTTGGCGTCCGTGAACGCGCCCTTGACGTGGCCGAACAATTCGCTCTCGAAAGTTCCTTCCGAGAGGCTGCCCGCGTCATCCGTCACCATGGGAAGCGAAGCGCGCTGAGAGACGGCATGAAGCGTGCGCGCTATGACCTCTTTGCCGGTGCCGTGCTCGCCCGTGATGAGAACGTTGGCGTCCGATGGGCCAACGTGCTTGACCAGCTCAAGGACGGGGCGCATAACGCTCGATTTAGCAATCAGGACGGGACGCGCGTCGCCGTTCCTGAGCAATTCGTTTTCGGCTTCGAGCCTCTGGCCCTTTCGTATAGCCTGCCCCAACTCTATCTGCGTGCGTACGACCGAGAGAAGACGCGCGTTCTCCCAGGGCTTCTGTATAAAGTCTCGCGCGCCACGACGCATGGCTTCGACTGCAACCTCTACGCTGCCCCACGCGGTCATGACCACTACGGGCAGAGCGTGGTCAGCCGACGAGATGCGCGACAGCAGGTCAAGCCCTTCCTGCCCTGAGGTGGTGTCGCGCGTGTAATTCAAATCCATCAACAGCAGGTCGAAATCCTTTGCCTCAAGCGCGGGCAGCACGTCCGCAGGCGAAGTCACCGTCTCAATCCTGTAGCCTTCGCCCTTGAGCAGCAGGCGCAGAGCCTCCAGCACATCCGGCTGGTCGTCCGCAATCAATATCCTTTGAGCTTTTGAATCCGACATATGAAACCAAATATCATCGCCTGTTCGCCCTGTCTAGTCCAGTCATGAAAGGAAAAAATTAACAGGATGGACAGGATAAAGAAATAGAATTGATTCTCTTTTTATCCTGTCCATCCTGTTAATTTACTCGTACCTGAGCGCGACCATTGGGTCTACGCGCGTGGCCCTGAGTGCAGGGACAAGGCAGGCCAGGAGCGCGACGGAGATTAACATTAACGAGATTAGAGCGTAGGTCAGAGGGTCTGTGGCGCTGACCGAGAAGAGCAGGCTGGAGATGAGCCGCGTCAACAGGAAAGCGGCTATGAGTCCAAGCCCCGTGCCTATCAAAGAGAGCAGCATTCCCTGGCCGACGACCATCTTCAGCACGTCGCGGGCGCTAGCGCCCAAGGCCATACGCACGCCTATCTCGTGCGTGCGCTGCGCCACCGTGTAAGACATGACGCCGTAGATGCCTACGGACGCGAGCACAAGGCCGACGCACGCGAAGATGGCTATGAGCAGCATGCTGAAACGCTGGCGGGCTATGGACTCGGACATCACCTGCTCCAGAGTGCGAACGTTGTAAAGCGGCTGGTCTTTATCCATAGCCGCCAACTCGTTCCTGATGGACGGGACAAGGGCCGTAGGGTCTGAAGAGGTGCGAGCGATGAGCGTCATGGAGCGCGCACGAGGCGTCTGCGCGTAGGGCGTGTACATCTGCGGGTAAGGCTCTGTGTCGAGCGCCTTCTGTCGCACGTCGCGCACGATGCCTATGATTGTGCGCCAGGGACTCGAACCAGGGTTTCCAATGTTGAGGCGCTTACCGATTGGGTCTTCGCCCGGAAAAACTTTACGCGCCATTGTCTCGTTGATGAGCATGACTTCAGGAGTATTACCCGTGTGCTGCTCCGTGAACGTGGAGCCGCGCACGAGGCTGATGCCCATGGTCTCGAAATATTTGGGCGTGACGACGCGATACTCTGCGTCGTCAACCTCACTCGGCGGAGGCGCAGGCTTTCCCTCCACGACGAAAGAGATAATGTTGCCGCCGGAGAACGGAAGCGTATCCACTGCGGCGACGCTTTCGACGTTCGGTATCTGCGAGACGCGACCGAGAAGCTGACCCCAGAAGGCCGCCTGCTGTTGAGGCTCCTTGTACTTGGCAGAAGGAAGCGACACGTCGAGCGCTAGAATGCGCTCTGGCTTAAAGCCAGGGTCAACTCCCTGAAGCCGCATGAAGCTCTTAATCATCAGTCCCGCGCCGACCAGCAGCACAAGGGCAATCGCAATCTCGGACACGACCAGCGCGCTGCGAAGCCGAGCGCCGCGCAAGCCTTCCGTAGAGCTACGGCCTCCCTCCTTGAGCGATTCCGTCAAATTCGGATTCGTGGCATGAAGCGCCGGAATGAGACCGAAGACAAGGCCCGTCAAAACCGAGACGCCCAGAGTGAACAAGAGCACCTGCCAGCTTAGACGGACTTCGTCCAGGCGCGGGATGTTGCCCGGGCTGAGGCGAACTAGAAACTCCACGCCCCACATAGCCAGGAGCGTTCCCAATGCGCCGCCTGAAAGAGCGAGTATGACGCTCTCTGTTAAGAACTGTCGTATGAGACGAAGGCGGCCAGCACCGAGCGCGCGGCGCACGGCTATCTCCTGCTGACGAGCGGCAGAGCGCGCAAGCAGAAGGTTCGCCACGTTCGCGCACGAGATTAAAAGCAAGAAACCTACGACTCCGACTATGACCCAGAGCGCGGGCCGCACGTCTCCGGTAATTCTCTCCTGCAAGGGAATGACCAGTGTGCTCCAGCCAGTGTTTGATGCCGGGTACTGCTGCTCAAGCCGCGCCGTGATGGTCTTCATCTCGGCTCGCGCCTGCTCAATCGTGACGTTCGGCTTGAGCTTTGCGACCACGTTGAGGAAGTCGCTGCGCCTGACGTTCTGATCCAGATTAAGCGGAAGCGGAATCCACAACTGCGCGGGCTTGCGTTGCTCCGGCAGTGGGTCTTTAAAGCTCGGCGGCATGATGCCCACGACATGGTAAGGAGTTCCGTTGAGCGTAATCGTTTGACCTATGGCGTTGGGGTTGCCGCCGAAGCGTCGCTGCCAGAGGCCGTGACTGAGGATTACCACGCGCGCTCCCTTCGGGCCATTCTCGTCTTCGTTGAACGTGCGGCCCATCAAAGGCTGAACGCCGAGGACTGAAAAGAATTTCGCGGTGATGATGGAGCCTGGAATGCGCTCAGGCTCGCCTTCGCCCGTTACGGTCGCGGCCCAGTTTGTGAAGCCAGCCATCTCTTCAAAGCTCTGGCTCTGCGTTCGCCAGTCGTTGAAGTCCGGCATGGAGGCTTCTTCCTCTTTGATGTTGCTGGCAGGATTGGTTCCCCAAATCCAGACCAGCCGCTCAGGATTCTGATAAGGCAGAGGGCTTAACAACACGGCCTTGACGACGGAGAAGATGGCCGTGTTCGCGCCTATGCCGAGCGCCAGCGCCAGCACGCCTATCAAAGTGAAGCCGGGCTTTTTCGCCATCAGGCGGAGTCCGAAGCGTATATCCTGCCAGAGCATAGACATGATTCCTTTTCCCCTCTCTTTTTACTTACTCGTAACGAAGCGCGGTCATGGGGTCTACACGCGTGGCCCGCCGCGCAGGGATGTAGCTCGCTATCAATGCTATGAAGATGAGCAGCACGGCGACGCCTATGAAGGTCACGGCGTCGGTCGTGCTGATTCCGTAAAGCAGGCTCGCCAGCAGGCGCGTGACGGCAACCGATGCCAGAAGCCCAATGAAGACTCCGACAATCGCCAAACGCATTCCCTGACCGATGATGAGCTTCAGAACGTCGCCCGGCTGCGCTCCGAGCGCGGTGCGAATGCCTATCTCGCGCGTGCGTTGCGAGACGGAGAAGCTGACGATGCCGAAGATTCCTACGCCCGCGAGTATCAGCCCCACGAGGCCAAAGAATCCCGCCACGCTGCTCGCCACCTTAATCGGAATCAGCGAGACGCCTATGGCGCGTGTGAGCGGCATCACGTCCAGGAACGGAATGGTTCTATCAATCGAGTCAACTTCCTGCCGCAGGCCCGCCAGCACGTTCGCGGAGTTGCCGGGCGCTGTGCGTACGTGCAGGGTCATCTGCGGTTGATACTCCTGGGCCGAAGTTAAGTAGAAGTAGGGGCGCGGGTCTTCGCCGAGCGTGCGGTACTTTCCGTCGCGCACGACGCCGACGACTTCAACAGGCTCGCCGTCGCTCAGTTGACCCAGGAAGAAGCGTTTGCCTATGGCGTCCTCGCCGGGCCAGAAGCGCCGCGCCATAGTCTCGTTGATGACGGCGACACGCGTAGAGACTTCTTTGTCGCGGTCGTCGAAGTCGCGCCCGCGCAGAAAGTTTATGCTGAGCGCGGAGAAATATTTCGGCCCGACGACGTTGAAGTCGGTGTGAAAAGAGCGGCTTCCCTGGGGCGGCTCGCGCCCTTCAAGGTTGATGCCGAGTTCCATGTTCGAGCCTGTCAAAGGGACATTGCGCGCAAACGCCGCCGCTTCGACGCCCGGCAGCGCACGCACGCGCTCCAACACCTGATTGTAGAATTGCTGCCCGCGAGTTTCGTCGTAGCCTTGAATAGAAAGGTCAAAGCCAACGTTCAGGACGTTCTCAGGATTAAAGCCCGGGTCAAGTGAGCGCGCCTTTTGAAGCGAGCGCAGGAACAGTCCCGTGCTGACCAGAAGCACCAGCGAGACCGCGACCTGGCTGATGACAAAGATGCTTCGGAGGCGCGAGCGCTGGAAACCTCCGCCCGCCGTCTCGTCCTTCAAAGCCGGAAGCACGTCGGCCCTCGAAGCCTGAAGCGCGGGAGCGAGTCCGAACACGATTCCCGTTATCAGTGAGACAAGCAGCGTGAAGCCTAGCACGCGCCAGTCAAACCCTAAGTCAATCTCAATGGTGAAAGGCACGGGCGGCTTGAAGGCCAGCAGCAGGTCTGTGAACCACGCGGCCAGAAGAAGCCCCGCAGCGCCGCCGATGATGAAGAGCAGCACGCTCTCGGTCAAAAGCTGGCGGACGATGCGGCTGCGGCTTGCGCCCATCGCAAGGCGAATCGCAATCTCCTTTCGCCTCACGGCAGAGCGCGAGAGCAGCAGTCCGGCCACGTTCGCGCAGGCAATCAAGAGAACCAAACTCACAATCGCCATCAGCACACTCATGAAGCCTATGGCCGCGCCCTGCATCTGCCCCAGGCCGGTGTTCGTGGGCCGCACCTCAACGCCTTTGCCCCTGTGCGTGTCCGGGAATTCGTCCGCGATTCTTTGCGCGATGGCCGAGAGATTCGCCTGCGCGGCCTCGACAGTCACGCCCGGCTTCAAACGGCCCACAATCTCAAGGCTTCCTGCGCGACGGTTATTGAGAAAGTTCGCAAGGCTCGGCAGCGCCAGGGGCTGCGTCCACATGGGAACATAAATGTCGGGCGCAAAGGCCACGCGCGGCCCTGTGAACTTCGGCGGCGCAATCCCTATCACATGATAGGCGTGGCCGTTCAAGGTCAGAGTTTTTCCGACAATCAGAGGGTCACCGGCAAAGCGCCTCTGCCAGTAGCCGTGGCTGAGGACGGCGACAGGCTCGCCCGTCTCCGTGCGGTTATCTTCCGCCGTATAGAAACGGCCCGCAGTCGGTCTGATGCCCATCACCGTGAAGAAATTTTCGCTCGTGACGATGCCGAAGATGCGCTCCGATTGGCCTGCGGTCGTCAGGCTGTAGGTGTTGATGGTGTAAGCGGTCAGGCCGTCGAAGACCGCGTTCTGGTCACGGTAATCGACGTAATCTGGATAAGAGAAGGAGTGAAAGCTGCTGCCGTCCGGGCTGGTCGCGTGAAGGTTCACGAGCCTCTCTGGCTGCGCTACCGGAAGCGGCCTCAAGAGAATCGCGTTGACGACAGAGAAGATGGTCGTGTTCGCTCCAATGCCAAGCATCATGGTGATGATGGCTATGAGAGTGAAGCCCGGAGTCTTCATAAGCATACGAAAACCGAAGCGTATGTCCTGCCAGAGATTCGTCATGAGCATCTTCTCCTTCACTCGTAGCGAAGCGCGACCATAGGGTCTACGCGGGTTGCGCGGCGCGCGGGGATGTAACAGGCAAGGAGCGCAACCGCCATCAACAACAGGGAGACGCCCGCGAAGGTCAAAGGGTCTGTCGCGCTCACGCCTACCAGCAGCCCGCCCATCACGCGCGTCAGGGCAAAGGCCGCAACCAGCCCTGCGCCGACGCCTATGAGAGTGAAAAACATTCCCTGCCCCAGAACCATCTTGAGCACGTCACTACGCTGCGCGCCGAGGGCCATGCGTATGCCTATCTCGTGCGTGCGCTGCCTGACCAGGAAACTCATCACGCTGAAGATGCCTACGGAGGCTAGGGCCAGAGAGAGAACGGCGAAGAGAGCCACGAGCGTCATGCTGAAGCGCTGCCTTGCGACGCTCGATGCGACCATGCTCTCCATCGTCCGAACGCCGAAGAGCGGCTGGTCTTTGTCCACTTCCCTCACGCTCGCGCGCAAGGCGGTCGTCAGCGACGCAGGGTCAAGCCTTCCGCTCGTACGCACTACCAGAGCGATGTCGGTCAAAGGCACTTGCGAGAGCGGGACATAGAATTCCGGCCCGGCCTCTTTATCCAGTCCCGCGTGGCGCACGTCGCCGACCACGCCTACGACCTCGCCGTCAATATCGTTGATGCCCAGATGAAGCCTGCGCCCGACTGGGTCTTCGCCAGGGAAGAAGCGCTGCGCGAATGTTTCGTTGATGATGATGGCCTTCGGCGCGTTCGCTCGGTCTTCGCGCGTGAAGGCGCGCCCCTTCAAAACGGGTATGCCCATCGCGCGGAAATAGTCCGGCGTGATGATACGCGCGCCGGAGACGGGCCTATCGCCGGGCGCAGGCTCAGGGCGTTCCGCCACCGTGAAGGAGATGGAGAGATTGTTATCACCTAGCGGCAAGGGGATGATTGCGCCTATCGATTCAACGCCAGGTATGCGCGAGACCTTATCCATCAACTGCTCGTAAAAGTTTAATATCTTTTCATCCTTGTCATAACGGACAGACGAGAGCGAGAGCGAAGCGGTCAGAGTGTTCTGCGAGTTGAAGCCCGGATTCACGCTGCGAAGACGCATGAAGCTCTTGATAAGAAGACCCGCGCCGACCAGCAGGACGAGCGACAATGCCACCTCAGAGA
>JACVRN010000170.1 GCA_014534425.1 Pyrinomonadaceae bacterium | reverse complement strand
TGAGGTCGTAGCCGTACTTCGCACCGGCTGATGTGTAGGTGGCTATGCCGCCAGCGTCGTTGCCTGCGGAGGTGGCTATGAGTCCAGGCCCTAGTATGAGCAGCCAGCGAAGCAAGCCTTTGGGCCGTAGGCGCAAACCTCGCAGGCGCACGCTGCGCCCGCGAATGTTTATGCGAAGCCCCGCGCGAACCGTGCGCGTTTCTCTTGGCACGGTCACGGCCTCGACCGATTCGACAGGCTCAAGCCCCTGCGGCATAGGCGGTCTGCTCATGCGAAAATCCTGAGTTGCCTGGCGGCACCGGACGGCTCAAGCTGCTCGATGGCAACGTCCACGGGCACCACGCCTATGATCTTGCCCTCGCGCCCCACGACCGGCATTCCAGCGAGGCCGCTATCGAGCACCCTGTAGGCCGCGAGCGTGGCAGAGTCCAGAGGATTAAGTGTGGAGACGAACGGATCCATAATCTCTTCGAGCCTGCGGTCGTCATCTTCCGTCAGCAGATTACGCAAGGAGAGCAGGCCGCAGAGCTTTTGACTCTCTTCATTCTCGACAGCGTAAATGTATATGAAGAAGTCAGGCTCTTTGAGCTTTGCGCGCAGAGCCTCACGCGCTTCGGCGACCGTCAGATTCCTGGGAACGGTAATTACGTCGTTGGTCATAATCCCGCCCACAGTATCGTCCGGGTATCTGAGCAGTTCCACTATGCGCTCGCTCCTTTGCTTCGGCAGCTTGTGCAGAAACGACTGCATCTCGTCCACGTTCAGACGCCCCACGAGGTCGGCTGCGTTATCCGGTGCCATCAGCGCAAGGATGCGAACAGCTTGCTCTTCATTAAGCTCTTCGAAGACCTGAAGCTGGCGCTCAGGCAGCATGGCTTCCAGGGTGTCTGCGGCCAGAGGGTCTGGAAGCAGTATCAATAGCTCCGCCGCGTGAAGGTAAGGAACCTGGCTCGTCAAAAGCGCTATCTCGCCCGGAGGCAATCGGGTTATGCGAAGATGTTTGCCAGCCTCGTTGCGCGCCACCTTCGGGTCGCCGCGCAGGAACTCCACGTACTTCCAATCATAGAGCGCGCTCTTGCTAACGTGAGAGTAAAGGCCACGGCTCAAGCGTCGCAGCACGGCGCTCATGCTGGTATCTGCTGAGCGCAGCAGCAGCCGCCCGTCCTCTTCTTCCAGGCAGAGGTCGTTGGCGCGCGTGGCGCGTCGATTCTGAAGGTCAAGCACGAGCGCATCCAGCACGTCTGCGCGCAGCAGCGCTTCCTCTTTCAAAGGCGCGGACGAGATGGCGGAGCCTGCTTCCAGGTCTCGCACGCGAATCAACCTCTTCCGCCACTCGATTGAACGCACGGCATCCCACGCCAGAGACTTTCTTTCCCCGTTCCCGTTGATAAAGATGATGCGCGTGACGGGAGGATAATCGCCCGACATGTGAGCCACGGCCAGGTCTCCCAGAGGCGCAGCGCTACCGCTTTCGTCCATCAAACGAAAGCGCAAGAGATTCGACAGCATGGGCATATAAGAACAGTAGTCAGAAATGCTCAAATTTTCAAACTGCGTGCGGCGAGTCCTGCTGTGCTAAGCTCCAGGGGCACGTAGACCTTCATCAAGGGGATGGGAATGAGACTTGGCATTTCAAGAACGAGCAGGCGGAGTGCCGTTGCGCGCTCTTGCTTGCTTCTCTCGGTTCTCATCCTATCTTTCTTTATTCACGTTGAAACGCGGGCGCAGGCGCGGCAGGTGGATGGCGTGGTCGTTGACCAGACGGGTGCGCCTGTTGTGGGCGCGCAAGTATCAATCAGGACGGGCGCGGGCGTCGAGCGGGAGGGAAAGACGGACGACGAGGGGAAGTTCCGGCTTGATGAAGCTCGCATGAGCGAGACTGTGATTCAAGTTAATGCGCGCGGGTTCGCGCCCGTGGAGTTGAAGTTAAAAGATGCCCTCAACTCTTCGGGCCATTTGAGAATCGTCCTTCGGCCCGCGCCCGTTTCGGAAGCCGTGACGGTGACAGCCACGCGCACCGAGACCCGTCTGAACGATGTGGCGGGCAGCCTGGTTATTCTTTCCTCTCAGGATGTGGCGCAGACGGCGGCTGTCACCATTGACGATGCGCTCAGGCAGGTGCCGGGCTTCACACTGTTTCGTCGCACGGGCAGCCGCGCCGCGAATCCCACGACGCAGGGCGTCTCTCTTCGCGGCGTGGGAGCATCGGGTGCGAGCCGCGCGCTCGTGCTGGTGGACGGCATTCCTCTTAACGACCCTTTCGGCGGCTGGGTCTACTGGGGGCGTGTGCCGCGCCAGTCAATCGAGCGCATAGAAGTCCTGCGCGGCGGCGCTTCGTCACTCTACGGAAGCTCTGCCATGGGCGGCGTCGTCAACCTAATCACGCGCTCGCCCGCGTCAAACACTCTCTCGTTCGAAGCCTCTTTCGTTTCCGAAAGAACCGGCGAAGCATCGCTTTTCGCAGCCGGAAGGCGCGGGAGATGGAGCGCTCGCGCGAGCGCGGAAATTTTCAGCACGCGCGGATACATCACCGTGGACGAGCGCGAGCGAGGCGCGGTTGATACTCTCGCAGGCGTTCGCCGCTCCGCGATCGATTTAACAGTTGAGCGAGAGATTGACGAGCGCGGGCGAATTTTTCTTCGCGGCTCTCTCTTCGGAGAGGCGCGCACCAACGGCACGCCGCTTCAGATAAACCTCACGCACACGCGACAGTTGAGCGCAGGTGTTGATTGGAAATCCGAAGACGCGGGCGCTTTAACCCTGCGCGCTTACGGCGGCACACAGGTTTACGACCAGACCTTTTCCGCCGTTAATGCAGGCCGCACAAGTGAGACGCTCACGCGCCTGCAACGCTCGCCCTCTCAATTCAAAGGACTCTCCTTTCAGTGGTCGCGCGCCTTCGGCCAGCATCAAACGCTGGTCGCGGGACTGGACGCGCAGGAGGTCAGAGGCTCAAGCGACGAGATAGCCTACGCCCTTGGCCGTCCAACGTCGCTCGTGGACTCAGGCGGGCGACAGAGCAACCTGGGCCTCTTCGTAGAAGACCTCATAGGCGTCAACGCGCGTCTTCTCTTCAGAGTCGGAGCGCGCGTGGATAGCTGGCGCAACACGGATGCTTTTCAGTCCACGCGACCTTTGGCGGCTGCGACATCGAGCATAAACATTTTTCCGGCCCGCTCGGAAACCGCATTCAGCCCCCAAGGCTCCGTGCTTTATCGTCTGACAAACAATCTCTCGCTGAATGCTTCCGTCTACAGGGCCTTTCGCGCCCCTACGCTCAACGAGTTGTACAGAAGTTTTCGCGTGGGCGATGTTCTGACGCTCAGCAATGACGCCTTGCGCGCAGAGCGCCTGACGGGCGGCGAAGCTGGCGGCCAACTCGGCCTCTTAAATAGCAGGCTCAACCTACACGCCACTTTTTTCTGGATGGAAGTCGCGCGGCCCGTAGCCAACGTCACGCTTCTGACACAGCCCGCGCTCATCACTCGCCAGCGTCAGAATCTGGGCCGCACGCGCTCGCGCGGACTGGAATTTGAGATAGACGCGCCGCTTTCAAACACCTGGTCTGTCTCCGGCGGCTATCTCTTCGTAGATGCGAGTGTGCTGGAATTTCCGGCCAACACCGCGCTCGTAGGGAAGGAACTGCCGCAGGTCGCGCGCCACCAGTTAACCTTTCAGACGCGCTACTCTAAGCCGTCGCTCTTTACCTTGGCCTTTCAGGGGCGAGCTTCGGGCAGGCAGTTCGATGATGACCAGAACCTCTTCCGGCTAGAGTCTTACTTCACGCTCGACGCATTTCTCTCGCGCCGCATCAACCGCAAGTGGGAAGCCTTCGCGGCTGCTGAGAACCTCTTCAATCAAAGATACACGGTCGGGCGCACGCCCATACGAACCATAGGCCCGCCCCTCCTCTTACGTATAGGCTTCCGGCTCAGCTTAGGCTCTCGTTAAAAAGCGATGCGCTCTCGTGTTTCGACCGAGCGATAGCATGCGTCTACAAGCTCCACGGACTTGTAGCCGTCGCGCGCAGTGATGATAGCTTCCGTTTCATCAACAATCGCATCGACGAACGCCCTGTCTTCCTGCAAGTATCCCCACTTCTCTTCCTTCGACAACTGCTGCATGGAGTGCGTGCGGTGCTGGCCCGTCAAGCCCTCGCTTATGGTCAGGCTTTCCATCTCGCGCGTGACAATCGTCTGGTGATGACAGAAGACCTCTACGCGCTCGAACGGAAAAAGCCAGCTTGCATCCGCAGACGAGCAGAGCGTCGCGTGCAGCCCGCTTTCAAAATTGAGAAGCACGGAGAAGTCGTCTACTTCCCCGTACTCGTGGCGGGAGCCTATGGCCGTCAACTCCCTGACTTCCCCGAAGAGAAAGCGCACCATGTCGAACATATGTATGGTCGTCTCGTAAAGAAAGCCCCCGGTCGTGCTGCTGTCTCCGACCCATTCTGGATTGATAAGCTCGCCGCGATTCATCTTGATGTGCGCCGAATGCGCCGCGTGTTCTTCGAGCAGGATTTGGCGAAGCCTCGCATAAACGGGAGCGAATCGACGGTTGTGCCCAACCTGAAAGACGCCGCGTCCAGCATCGGCAGCCTCAAGCACGCGCCGCGCGTCTTCCATGTTCGTCGCCATAGGCTTTTCACAAAAGACGTGCTTGCTCGCGCCCGCCGCAGCGACGGCCAACTCCGTGTGCGTGGTATTAGGCGTAGTGATGTACACAGCATCAACGCTCTCTATCAACGCGTCCGCGCTCGCTGCGACAGTTGCCCCGGTCGTCGCGGCGAGTTGCTCTGCGCGCGGCATAGAGATGTCATGAACCTTGGCAAGACGAACGCGTTCGTCGCGCATGAGCACGGAGGCGTGAACTCCGCCTATGTATCCCGCGCCGATGATTCCAATGCTGATTTTGTCCATACTATTTTATGAGTTGCCGACTGCGTTCGATGCTGCTCTGTGCGCCTCGCGCGCAAGCTCAAAGGGGTCGCGCTCCCAGTATTCGGGGCGAAAAATTTCCACGCTCGCCACGCGACTGTAGCCTATATGACGCAGAGCGCCGACTATCTCTTTAAGCGGAAGGATGCCAAGACCGGGCAGCAGCCTGTGACTGTCTTCAAGCTCATCGCGCGGTCTGTCTTCCGCGTCGTTGATGTGAAATATAAAGAGACGGTCGGCGTCCAGCGCTTCGATTGATTCAAGGCTTGAGCCGCCCGCGTAAAAATGGAAGCTGTCAATCACAAGCCCGACGTTGGCGCGTCCAGTCTCTTTCACTATCTCGTCTGCAAGCTCAAGTGTCTGTACGCTGCAACGCGTCTGACCCAGGAATTCAAAGGCCAGAGAGACGTTGAAGCTTTCGGCAATGCCGCCGAGTTCGTTGAGCACGCGCGCCGATTCTTCAATCACGTCCTCGCGGCTTTTATCTTCAGGCAAGAGGCCTGGCACAACGACTATGTAAGGGCAGCCAACGTCTAGTGCGATGCGGCACAGTTCCTCACACTCGCTTAAAAGTTTCGCGTGAGCTTCCACGCTTCTGAAAGTTATATGCTCAATGGAATTGATGCTGTAAGGCTTCAGGTTGTGCTCGTCGAAAAGCTCCTTGAGTTGCGCGGTCGTCTTTGATTCCAGAAATCTTCTGAGCTTAGACGCCCATATCTCAAGGTAATCGAACCCCGCGCGGGACGCCGCCAGGATGTCCGTCTCAAGGTCAGCCTTCATCGTCGTAGCACCGTTTAGCGCCAGCTTCATATTAAATGTCTCCACTGTCATAAGCAGGTCAGTACCGCCTGCGGTAGCGGTACTGACCTGCTCTTCTTTCTTATCATCTTAATGCTTCGCCGGAAGCGGCGTCGAAGAAATCTATTTTGCTCGTCTCGAAACGCACGGAGACGGGCGTTTCCGGTTCCGCGCGAAAGTCCGCAGGCGCACGCGAAATAATCTTCTCAGGCCCAAGCCGCAGAAAGACGAACGTCTCGTTGCCCATCAACTCCGTCACGTAAACATGCGCCCGCAGCCAACCTTCGCCGCGCTCTTTCGTTGAAACCTCTACATGCTCAGGGCGAATGCCTAGCGTGACGCGCGTGTGCTCTTTAAGCCTGTCCAGTTGGGAATCCGCGAGCGCGAGCGCAATCTCGCCGCTTATGAAGCGCCGCTCCGCGTAGTCCACCGCGCCCTCTATAAAATTCATGCCGGGATTGCCTACGAACTCCGCGACGAAGCGATTGGCCGGAAGGTTGTAGATGTTCATGGGCGTGTCGAATTGCTGAAGCCGACCTTTACGCATGACGGCTACGCGATGAGCAAGCGTCATGGCTTCCGCCTGGTCGTGCGTGACGTAGACGGTGGTCGTGCCCAACTCATGCTGCAAGCGCTTCAACTCACCGCGCATCTGCACGCGCAGCTTGGCGTCTAGATTCGAAAGCGGCTCGTCCATCAGGTAAACCCTGGGCTGTCGCACCACTGCGCGGGCCAGCGCCACGCGCTGTCGCTCGCCGCCCGAAAGCTCTCGCGGCCTGCGCTCCAGGAGCGCTCTTATCTCAAGCATCTCCGCCACGCGCAAGACTCTTTGCTTCATCTCTTCGCGCGACATGCGGCGCACGCGCAAAGGATAGCTGATGTTTTCGGCCACGGTCATGTGCGGGTAGAGAGCGTAAGATTGAAAGACCATCGCAATGTCTCTGTGCTGCGTCGGGATGTCGTTGACTCTCTGTGCGCCGATGTAGATATTGCCGGAAGTTGCAGTCTCCAATCCTGCGAGCATTCGGAGCGTCGTCGTCTTGCCGCAGCCCGAGGGACCGAGCAGCACGACGAACTCGCCATCCCTGATTTCAAGATTCAGGCGATCAACTACTGCGCGCGCGCCGTAGAGCTTCGTTATGTTCTCAAATCTGACAT
>JACVRN010000210.1 GCA_014534425.1 Pyrinomonadaceae bacterium | reverse complement strand
CCTGAAGGGGTCGCTCCGCCGTCCAGGAGCCGCGCAATGTTGGGATGATCCAGAGCCGCGAGGATTCTTCTTTCGTGACGAAAGCGGCGCAGGACAAAGTCTGTGTCCATGCCGCGTTTGATGACCTTGATGGCGACACGCTTTTGGAATGCATTGTCGGCGCGCTCTGCCGAGTAGACGACCCCCATCCCGCCGCGCCCTATCTGCGTCATGACCTTGTAAGCGCCTATGCGCTGGCCTATCACAGGGTCATCGTCCATGAGAGCCGCCAGGGCGTGGACACCGCTACGCTCGTACAAAGGCTCGTCCAAGAAGTCCCCCGCCTCGTCATGCTCCGCAAGTAAAGCTTCCACCTCACGGCACAGTTCTTCGTCACCCCCGCAGGCTGCGGCGATATACGGCGCGCGTTCGCCGGACGCCAGGTCAAGGGCGGTCTGAAAAATCTCTTCTAACTTTTGCCAGCGCTCCGAGGACATATGATGAAAGGGAATTGATTCAATGAAGAAATGAAGAAATGAATCAATTACTTCATCCTTCTATAGAGCCAGGCCTTCGCCATACGCCAGTGGCGTTTGACCGTAATGGGTGCGATGCCCAGCACCTCTGCGGTCTCTTCCACGGAGAGGCCGCCGAAGTAGCGCAACTCGATGATGCGGCTTTTTTGCTCGTCTATCTCGGCCAGTTCGCGTAGCGCCTCATCGAGCGCAACAAGCTCTCTGCTGCGCTCCGCAGCCTTGTCAATGTTGTCTTCAAGGGAGAGTTTCTGGAAAGCGGCACCCCTCTTTCCGGCCATGTGAGCGCGGGCATGATCTACCAGTATGCGGCGCATCATCTGCGCGGCGACGCCGAAGAAGTGCGCGCGATTTTGCCAGTTGACTCGCGTCTGATCCACCAGCCGCAGGTAGGCCTCATGCACGAGGGCAGTAGGTTGCAACGTATGATCAGAGCGCTCACGACGTAGGTAGCTGGCCGCAAGGCTACGCAACTCATCGTAGATGAGTGGGAGCAACGCGTCAACGGCGTCGTTGTTACCACGGCTGAGTTCGATTAACAGCCGCGTTACGCTTTCCGTCTTGGTCTCGGTCACGTGGCAGACTTCCGACCCTGGAAAATCTGTGGAGCGTAGGGAAGTATAAACAAAATCCGTGCGACGGAAAACACTCAAACCCACACGCCTCGTCCACTCAGAAAAATTTATCAACCACGCTGATACCCTTCGTCATTCAGGTTCCGCGTTTACTGGTGTAAGGGATGATCGGGGAGTTTCGCGCTGGCGGCCTCGTAGTGGTGCTGCCCGCTTTTGTAAATCGGTTTAGTTAATCATGGAGGATTACATCATGCACGTTAGAAACAGACGCGGGCGGCAGCCCAAAACTTATTATCTCTTCCTGCTGCTAGCCATCGCTGGCGGCGTGGCACTTAATCTTTTCTCGACCCCCTCGGTAAACCGCGCCTCGGCGCAGAGCGAGGCGGCAGCCGACAGAATCGCCTTCGCACGCGACGGACAGATATTCGTCGTCAACCCGGACGGGTCAGGACTTGCGCCGCTCGGGCCTGGCTCAGACCCAAGCTGGTCGAAGCAGGGGAAGATAGCCTTCACCTACGCGCCCACAGAGCTTAGCTACATCGCCGTGATGAAGGAGGACGGTACGGAACTGGTTGAGCTGATACCTCCCACGGTGCCAGGTAAAGAGCCTCAGTCGGAGTTCTCTCCTGACCTCTCGTCGGACGGGACAAAGATAGCCTTCGTCACCTACGTCCTTAAGACGGAGCAGGGCGAGCCGGCCCCTGTGCCCCACGCGCGCATACACGTCATGGATGCAAATGGTCAAAACCGCCACCCCTTATTCGCCGACGAGGCCATCTCCGGGGTGGAGCAGGAGTACGCTCCCGCATGGTCAGCCGACGGCACCAAGGTCGCCTTCATAGGCCAGAGGAGCGTAGGCGGTCTTAAGACTCTGGACGTGTACCTGGCTGACGCAGCAGGCCAGAACACTCCCGTGAGAGTGACGGACAGCCTGGACGCCAACAATCCGCTCAACGTCACCTACCCGAGCCAACTCGCGTGGTCGCCTGACGGGCTGAGGCTTGCCTTCGCAGCCAACCACGACATACAGGTCGTCAACGCAGACGGCAGTGGCGCATCGGTTAAGCTGACCAAAACAGTGCAGGACGACGAGTTCGATCCCGACTGGTCGCCAGACGGGCAGAAAATTGTTTACTCTGTGAACTTCCAGAGCAACGGGCTTGACGGGATTTACGTGATGGACGCCGACGGCCAGAACCCTGCCTTCCTTAACACCACGGGCTTTGCGCCTACGTGGAAGAAGCGCGATGTGACGCCGTCTCCTACACCAACTCCCACTCCGACCCCAACGCCGACGCCCACACCCACGGCGGACATCGCCGTCGAGCTAACGGCGTCGCCTGATCCGATTGCGGTCGGCCAGAACCTGACCTACACGATGATAGTCAGGAACAACGGCCTATCGGCGGCTGAGAATGTTGAGGCCAACTTAATACGCTCGGCCAGCCTACAGTTGGTCTCTGCCTCGCCGGCACAAGGCTCTTGCGGGCAGGACGCTAACCCCCTGGTCTGCCAACTAGGCCAACTCGCTGCCGGCGCGCAGACCTCTATCCAATTCATCGTCCAGCCGACAGCCACGGGCGAGGTGGTGGCTATCGCGGCGGCCAGTTCGTCGATTTTCGACACTGACCAGAACAACAACTCGCGGCGGCTCGCGCTCAACGTCGTTGACGCGTGCGTCCCTGAAGTGACAAGTGAGGTGACGCAGCTTATCACTCGTCCGGGCAACCAGTCGCGCCAGAGGGTTAAGCACATCATCCGAGTGCGTAACGACTCTGGCCGCAGGCTGAACGGCCTGGTTCACTTCGTCTTCGAGGGGCTGGCCGAGAGCGTCGAAGACGGCGACCCACGCACTAGCTTCTTCCGCACGCGCTGCGCGCAGCCCCTGGGGCGTAAGTTCACGACCGTAGGCGTGGGCCGCAACGAACTGGTCTGGGAGCCTGGACAGACCATCCAGATAGAGGTTGATTTCTTCAACCCCGACCACGTGCTGCTAGACTACAGGCTACGCATTTACACTGGGCCAGGCTACCCGTGATAGCAGTTGCCAGTCGCGGTCATGATAGAGCGGTGCAGCAGTCGAACCCTCGGCGGCTGCACCGCCCCTCTATTTGGCTCTGTTGCGAAAATAGCTTCCGTCAGTCAGAATTGATATTCCTGAAGGAGGAAATATGTCTGCAAGCGTTGACCGAGAACAGTTGGAAGCACGCCTTAGACTCGCGGAGGAGCATATCGCTGCCGAAAACGCCTTCGACATAGAGCGCACCATGGCGACTTACGGGCGGAACCCCGCAATCGTCTTCAACGGCGTCACCATCAACGGCCATGAGAAGATTCGCGCGCTGTACGAGGAGCTAGGGTTCGGCGGGCGCGGCGCATTCTCCAACGTCAGCCAGGAGGTGAATCATCGCTACGTCACCGACGAGGCAGTCATACTTGAGTTGACTGTGACCGGAGAACATACCGGCACCTGGCAAGGTATTGCCGCGACGGGCCGTAAAATCGAGTTCCCGGTTTGCGCTATTTTTGTGTTTGATGAGGAAGGTAAGGCGGCTAGCGAGCGGGTCTACTTCGACGGCTCACTTTTACTGAAGCAACTCGGCGTCCTTCCCTAGCCAGTTGATACAAGCAACAGCGCAGCCGTTATCCCAGAAAAGCAGGTGTGCTTGAATAGCAACACCTGCTTTTATATCTTGACCATACTCCCGCAAATCCAGACGGCATCAGGGAGCGCCGAATCGTTTCCTGTACTCCTCCGAGTAAATAAACCCAAATATCAAATGATGTATGTCTCTCGCCGGAATGTCCGGCCTGCCTCTCTGTGCCCCTCCATTAGTAAAGACAAACACCCACTCCTTCCATCCCAAGAGATT
>JACVRN010000199.1 GCA_014534425.1 Pyrinomonadaceae bacterium | reverse complement strand
GGTCAGAGGTTAGTAAAAAGAGAATGTTCTTAACTGACCTCTGACCTTTGACCCCCAGCCTCTTAGTAGATTTCTGCCAGCACTTCGCCGCCGATGTTCTCGCGGCGGGCGGCTTTGCCGCTCATCAATCCGCGAGAGGTGGAGACGATGTTGATACCGTAGCCGCCGAGCACGCGCGGAATCTCGCCCGCGCCCAGGTAGACACGACGACCGGGACGCGACACCCTCTGAAGGTGCGTGATAGAAGAGGTGCCGCGCGCATCGTAGCGCAGGAAGATGCGAATCGTGCGCTTAATGCCCTCGCCCTTGACGACGAAGTTGTTGATGTAGCCCTCTTCTTTGAGGATGCGGGCAATCTCCAGTTTCAATTTAGAGGCCGGAATATCTACGCGCGAGTGTTTGGCCGCAATCGCATTGCGGATGCGCGACAGCATATCGGCTATTGGATCAGTCATTACTAAAACTCCATTAAGCTATCAGTGTTCAGCTATCAGCAAGACCAAGCTTCTCGGCTTGAATCACTCAACCTGAAGCCTCATTCAAAAGCTGACGGCTGAGCGCTGATTGCTGAGTGCTTTCTTACCAGCTAGATTTCACGACGCCGGGAATCTGTCCTTGCAGCGCCAGTTCGCGGAAGCAGATGCGGCACAGGTTGAACTTGCGCAGGTATCCGCGCGGGCGTCCGCAACGCTTGCAGCGCGTGTAGGCGCGCGAAGAGAACTTAGGTTTCCGGTTCGATTTAGCTATCAGCGATTTCTTTGCCATTAAAACCTCAGCGACTTTATTGTCTGAACGGCATGCCGAGTCCACGAAGTAGGGCGCGGGCCTGCTCGGCGTTACGCGCGGGGGTGACGATGGAGATGTTCATGCCGCGCGTTTTGTCCACTTTGTTAAAATCAATCTCCGGGAAAATCAGTTGCTCGCGGATGCCGAGCGTGTAGTTTCCGCGCCCGTCGAAGGCTCTGGGGCTGACGCCGCGAAAGTCTCTGACGCGCGGGAGCGCGACCGTAATCAGCCGGTCTAGAAACTCGTACATGCGGTCTCCGCGCAGAGTCACCATCACGCCGATGGGCATTCCCTGTCTGAGCTTGAACGAGGCGATTGATTTCTTAGCTTTCGTGACGACGGGTTTTTGTCCCGCAATCGCGCGCAACTCGTCCGCCGCAGTATCCAGAACTTTCGAGTTAGCTATGGCCTCGCCCATGCCCATGTTGATGACTATCTTCTCCAGTTTGGGCACGGCCATAGGATTCTCTATCTCGAACTCCTTGGAGATGGCCGGGGCTATCTCTTTCTGGTAACGATCTTTTAATCTTGCTGCCATGATTCAGTAGTTCCTCACGAATCGCATGGGTCTCGCTTCAATGTGCGTTTCCATGCTCCTTTTTCTTCCCGCCTTTACTTCTCCAGCGAGTGACCCGACCGCGTAGCCACGCGAGTCTTGGCGCCGTCGCCCTGCGTCTCGTAACGAACGCGCGTCGGCTTTCCCGAATCCGGGTCAATCAACTGCACGTTGGAGATGTCTATATAAGCTTCCTTGTCGATAATGCCGCCGCCGCGATTCAAGCCTGGGTTGGCCTTCTGGTGCTTCTTGATGACGTTCGCGCCTTCGACCTTGACCTTGCCCTTCGCGGGCAGGACTTCGAGCACGCGGCCACGCTTGCCTTTGTCGCGCCCCGAAGTGATGACGACCTGGTCGTTCTTCTTAATCTTTGCTCGTCTGGTATTCATCAAATCACCTCCGGCGCTAGACTGACTATCTTCATAAAGTTTCTGTCGCGCAGTTCGCGTGCGACGGGGCCGAAGACGCGCGTGCCTATGGGCGTGCCGTCCTCTTTGATGAGAACCGCAGCGTTCTGGTCAAAGCGTATGTAGGTTCCGTCCTTGCGGCGAACCTCTTTGCGCGTGCGTACGATGACGGCGTTATGCACCGTTCCCTTCTTGACCGCCCCGTCGGGCGCGGCCTCTTTGACGGTGACTTTAATCTTGTCGCCGAGGCTAGCGATTTTGCCCGTAGAGCCACCGATGGGCATAATCATCTCCACGCGACGCGCTCCCGAATTGTCCGCGACCTCCAGAGAGGTCTGCATCTGAATTGCCATTGCTCACTCCGTTAGAGCAATCAGCTTTCAGCTATCAGCAATCAGCTTTTGTCTTCTGCTGATGGCTGAGCGCTGATGGCTGACAGCTATTTTGCTGCTTTCTGTACTATCTCAACGACGCGCCAGCGCTTTCGTGCAGAGAGCGGACGGGTCTCGACTATGCGTACCTTGTCGCCCACGGCTGCGCCGGTTTCGTCATGCGCCATGAACTTGGAGGTGCGGCGCACGTAGCGACGATACTTGGGGTGCTTGACCTGCCGGTCAACGCGCACGACGACCGTCTTCTCCATCTTGTCGGAGGCGACTATGCCAACCTTCTGAGCACGATTGCCGCGCTTGCCTGCTTCCGAGCCGCTAGCGTTTCCGGCCTGCGAGTCTACTCCTGGCGCAGCTTCGTGCGCCAAGGTCTCGCCCGCGATGACCGTCTCCGCAACTTCCGCGTCGGTCGAAGTCGGCTTCACGTCCTGATTATTTTCTTCTGCCATCTCAAATCCTCATGAGTCGTGCAACTCTTTTGTTCACGACCAACTTTTTACGCCGTCGCCGTCTGCTTGCGCTCGCGCACCAGCGTTTGAATGCGAGCCAGCGACTTCTTCTCCTGCCGTATGCGCTTGACGGCATCAACTTCTCCGAGAGCCAGCTTGAAGTTCAGACGAAAGAGAGACTCTTTCAGGCGCTCGGCCTCGGCCTTTAAATCTTCGTCCGACATATCACGCAGCTTCTCTAATTCTTCGCGCTTCTTCATGCTTAAATCGCGCCTCCTTCTTGCTCTGCGCGCGTGACGAACTTCGTCTTGATGGGAAGCTTCTGCGCTGCCAAACGCATTGCCTCGCGCGCCGTCGTCTCGTCCACGCCCTCAATCTCGTAGAGAATTCTTCCGGGCTTGACGACCGCCACCCAGTATTCGGGCGCGCCTTTGCCCTTGCCCATACGCGTTTCCGCAGGCTTCTTGGTGATGGGCTTGTCCGGGAACATGCGTATCCAGATTTTGCCGCCGCGCTTGATGTGACGCGTCATGGCGATACGCGCGGCCTCTATCTGGCGATCCGTTATCCAGGCAGGCTCCAGAGCCTTCAGCCCGAACTGACCGAAGCTGATGGCAGAGCCACGATTCGCCTCGCCCGTCATGCGCCCCTTCATCTGCTTACGGTGCTTAACCTTCTTCGGCATCAACATAATAATTGCCCCAATTAAGTAATCGGCTATCAGTCGTCAGCCGCTCAGCTAAAACAGTCAGTTCGCTGACTGCTGATAGCTGACAGCTTTTCTATCCTCTGTCTCTATCGCCGCCGCGTCCACGGCCTTCGCCGCGACCGCCGCCGTCGCCACGGCCCTCACGACCTTCTCTTTCGCGGCGAGTGCGTGGACGGCGCTCGCGTCCTCCGTCGCCGCGCGGCTCGTTAATCGGGTCGGTGCCGGTGCCGCGAGCCATTGCAGCCTTCGGGTCAAGAATCTCTCCGCGATAAATCCAGACCTTGACGCCAATGACACCGAAGGTCGTATGCGCTTCAGCAAGACCGTAGTCGATGTCTGCGCGCAAGGTGTGAAGCGGAAGCTGTCCCTGAAGGTGCCACTCGCTGCGCGCGATTTCCGCGCCGTTCAGGCGGCCAGAGACTTTGACCTTGATGCCCTGCGCTCCAAAGCGCAAAGACTCTTCGACGGTCTTACGCATGGCGCGGCGAAAGGCTATGCGCTTCTCAAGCTGGGCGGCAATCTTTTCGGCCTGAAGCTGAGCGTTGAGTTCAGGCTTGTGAATCTCCTGTATGGAGATTAAGACTTCGCGTCCGGTCTTCGCAGACAAATCGCCTTTGAGCTTGTCAATCTCAGCGCCCTTGCGCCCTATGATGATGCCTGGGCGAGAGGTGTAGATGATAATTTTCAGGCGATTGGCGGCGCGTTCCACGTCAACGTGCGAGACGCCCGCTCCGGCGAAGCGCGCTTTAAGGTCGCGCTTGAGCTTGAGGTCTTCGAGGAGGAATTCGCCGAACTGACGCTTGGCGTACCAGTGCGAATGCCAGTCCTTGTTGTAGCCTAAGCGGAAGCCGTATGGATGAACTTTCTGACCCACTTAATTTATCTCCATTTTGAGTTCCCTTCGATTTTAGAATCGAAGGAAATGCTATTCGTTTGTCGCCTCTGTAGTCTCAGGCGCGCTCTCGGTCGCAGTAGCCGGTTGCTCTTTCGCGCTCTCCACCTTCGGCGCGGTGCGCTTGGCGCGAGGCGCTGCTGCCGCGCCGCCGCGCTTGCGGCTCTTGCTCTCGGCGGGCGTCGTAGTCTTCGAATCTGCGGCCTTGCCGTTGCCAGCCTTCTTCGCAGTCTCTTCCGTACGCTCTTCGGAAGAGAGCAGTATGGTGACGTTGCAGAAGTGGCGCTGCTCGCGGTAAGCGCGTCCCTGCGGGGCGGGGCGCACGCGGCGTCTATGCTTGGTCGGGCCACGGTCAACGAATGCGGCCTTGACCCAGAGGTCGTCGGGGTCTATGGCTATGTTTGCCTTCTCCGCAGCCTCGCTCGCGTTGGCGATGGCCGAGCGCACGCACTTTTCAATGCTGTCAGCCGCGCGCTTGTTAGTGAATTGCAGAATCGCCAAAGCCTCGTTGACGTTCTTGCCGCGAATCATATCCACGACGAGGCGTGCCTTCATCGCAGACCCGCGTAAATATTTTGCACTGGCTCTTGC
>JACVRN010000141.1 GCA_014534425.1 Pyrinomonadaceae bacterium | reverse complement strand
TTTCCGGCAGCGTGACCAGCTCCGCGCGGTCGCCCGCCTCAGACTCGCGGGCCCACTGCCTGACCTCGTCGAAATAATCCAGCTCGTCCAGGCCGTCCAGCACCGGAGAGTTCTCGGCCCGCTTGATGCGTTGCAGGCAGGCGTAATTGCTCCGGCCCTTCATGTAAGCGGCTGTGAACTTGCGCGGCAGGACGCGCTGCAAGAAAGGGATGTCCTTCTCCATCAACTGCTCTTGCAGATTCTTGGTGCCGGTGGTGATGATGACGCGCTGACCGCGCGAGACCGAAGCGGCAATCGCCGGAACAAGGTAAGCGAGAGTCTTTCCGGTGCCGGTTCCGGCCTCTACAATCAGGTGTCGCTTCTCGTGAAAGGCGCGCAGCACGGCCTCGGCCATCTGAATCTGGCCCGGTCTGTATTCATATTCAGGATGCGCGCGAGAAATCAAACCGTCGCGCCCGAAAATCTCTTCCATGTCAAGTTAATCTGCGCCCATTGCTTCCTGCTCCGGCCTTTGTCTGAGGCGATGAGGGTAGAGCGGGAATTGCGCCGTGAGTTCCGAAACGCCTTGCTGAACTTTTCGCCGCACGTCTTCGGATTGCGGGTCATGAAGAATCTCTGCTATCAGACGCCCGACCTTTCGCATCTCTTCCTCGCCCATGCCGCGAGTCGTCAGAGCGGGCGTGCCAAGTCTTATCCCAGATGTCACAAAGGGCTTGTTGGTGTCGAACGGGATGGTGTTCTTGTTGACCGTGATGTGCGCGGCATCCAGCGCCTTCTCAGCATCCTTGCCTGTGATACCTTTACCATCTATGAAGACATCTACGAGCAGCAGGTGGTTGTCCGTGCCGCCGGAAACAATCCTCAAGCCCTCTGCCTGCAACGCGTCCGCGAGCGCCTTGGCGTTAGCCAGAACTTTGCGCTGGTAGTCTTTGAAATCATCGCGCAGCGCTTCGCCGAAGGCCACGGCCTTGGCAGCTATGATGTGTACGAGCGGGCCGCCCTGCACGCCAGGGAAAAGCTTGCGGTTGATTTCCGTCGCGTGCTCTTCCTTGCAGAGGATGAGTCCGCCGCGCGGGCCGCGCAGGGTTTTATGCGTGGTCGTGGTCACATAGTCCGCGTGCGGCACAGGATTGGGATGAAGGCCCGCCGCGATGGGGCCAGCTATGTGAGCTATGTCCGCGAACATTCGCGCGCCCACGCTCTTTGCAATCTCGCTTATGCGCGCGAAGTCAATCGTGCGCGAGTAGGCCGAAGCGCCGCAGACTATAAGCTTTGGCTTGTGCTCTTCAGCTATGCGTTGCAGTTCGTCGTAATCAATCTGCTCGGTCTCGCGCGAGACGCCGTAGTCCGCCACCTTGTAGCTTATGCCGGAGAAGTTCAGAGGGTGGCCGTGCGTCAGGTGGCCGCCGTGCGAGAGATTCATGCCCAGAATCTGGTCGCCGTAAGAGATGGCGGCCATGTAAACGGCCATGTTGGCCTGCGCGCCCGAATGCGGCTGGACGTTGGCGTGGTCTGCGCCGAAGAGTTCTTTGGCGCGGTCAATGGCCGCCTGCTCCACCACGTCCGCGAACTCGCACCCGCCGTAATAACGCTTCTTCGGATAGCCTTCGGCGTACTTGTTCGTAAAGACCGAACCCATAGCTTCCAGCACGGCCTCGCTGACGAAATTCTCCGAAGCTATCAACTCAAGCCCTTCCGCCTGACGACGAACCTCGTCATCAATCGCACGACCAATCAAAGGGTCAACCTCGGAAAGCGGCGCATTGAAAAGTCTATTCATCATCCCTCCAAAAGAGTCTAGAGAGTCTGGGGAGTCTAGAGAGTCTTGAGAGTCAACTCGTTCTTCTCTCTAGACTCTCAGGACTCTCCAGACTGTTTTTCAATCTTCGCTACGCGTGCAGTGTGGCGGCCTGCTTCGAATTTGGTCTCGAACCATGCGCGGACTATTTTGGGAATCTCTGCGGGCGGAGTGGTGCGAGCGCCCAGGGCCAGTACGTTGGCGTCGTTGTGCTGGCGCGCGAGCCGCGCAACCTCTTCAGACCAGGCGACGGCAGCGCGCACGCCCGCTATCTTGTTGGCGCTGATTGCCATTCCCGTTCCAGACCCGCAGACCAGGATTCCCTGCTCCGCTTCGCCACGCGAAACGCGCTCGGCCACGCGCCTGGCGTAGTCAGGATAATCCACGGAATCCTCCGAGACGGTGCCCAGGTCTTCGACCTCAAGCCCCAGTTCACGCAGCAAAGGCTTGAGCTTCTCCTTCTCCCTGTAGCCCGCATGATCGCTGGCAAGAGCAATCTTCATCTGATTTTGTGCCCCGGTTGAAAGTAATACGAGATTCAACTGCTGATGGTACATCAGAAGAAGGCAAAAGGTAAAAGACAGTGGCTCGCCCTCTGAGCGCGCGGCCTCTGCTCCTTTGCCTTCTTTGTAGCGTTGCGCGAGAATATGTGTACGAAAGCATTTGTCGGAAGGAGTTAGTGTCAGACAGAATCCCCTCATGCGCTGGTCAGAATTTTTCATCCCGACTCTTCGTGAAGACCCTGCGGACGCGGAGGTCGTATCGCATCGGCTGCTGCTGCGCGCGGGGCTGGTTCGCCAGCTTTCGGCTGGCATCTACTCTTACCTGCCTCTGGCGCAGCGCGTCATCTTGAAGATAGAGCAAATCCTGCGCGAGGAGATGAATCGCATAGGAGGCCAGGAGTTTTATCTTCCGGCCCTTAACCCGCGCGAAATCTGGGAAGAGACTGGACGCTGGACGGGGATGGGCGACAACATGTTCCGCCTCAAAGACCGCAAAGGCGCAGACCTCTGCCTCGGCATGACGCACGAAGAAGTCTTCACGGCGATTGCGCGTCATGAACTGCGCTCTTATAAAGAGTTGCCGCAGGTCTGGTATCAGATTCAGGTGAAGTTCCGTGACGAAGCACGCCCGAAGTCAGGCGTCCTGCGCGTGCGACAGTTCATCATGAAGGACGCTTACTCTTTCGACATAGACCAGGCGGGCCTTGACCGCTCGTTCCAGAACCAGCGCGACGCTTACCGACGCATCTTCGACCGTTGCGGCTTGAAGTACACCATCGTCGCGGCGTCTTCGGGCGCTATGGGCGGCTCCGCTTCGAGCGAGTTCATGGTCAAGACGGACGCGGGCGAGGACATGATTGCGACCTGCACGGCTTGCGATTACGCGGCCAACCTTGAGAAAGCAACTTCGCGCCTGCGCGAGATAAAGGACGGCATAGGCTTGGTCGAACCCGTGGAGTTTCCCACGCCGCAGGTTCGCACCATAGAAGACCTGACGCATTTTCCGGGCGGCGCGGCAGCAGACCAGCAGATTAAGACGCTCGTTTATGTAGTGGAGGCGAATCTAGGCAGCATGTTCGTGCTGGCGCTCCTTCGCGGCGACCACCAGTTGCACGAGACCAAGCTCGCGGACGCGCTGCACGGCGCGGAGATACGCCCCGCTCACGCGGAAGAGATTTTCAACCTGCTCGGAGCAAACGCTGGAAGCTTGGGCGGCGTCGGCGCGAAACAGAAGGCGCGAGAGCGCGGGCAGGAGATTCGCATTCTTGCCGACAACGCTCTGCGTGGTCGCCGCAACATGACAACGGGCGCGAACCGCGACGATTATCACTTGAGAGGCGTGAACATCTCGCGCGACATTCCGGTTGACCAGTGGGTTGACCTGCGCGTGGTCTCTTCGGGCGAAGGCTGCCCGCAATGCAACGGCATGCTCGAAGTTTCAAAGGCGCTTGAGATAGGCCACATCTTCAAGCTCGGCACGAAATATTCCGAAAGCATGGGAGCGCGCGTGCTCAACCAGGAAGGCAAAGAGGTGCCCGTAGTCATGGGCAGCTACGGCATAGGCGTCGAGCGCATACTCGCTTCGGCCATAGAGCTTCATCACGATGACGACGGCATCATCTGGCCCAAGACGATTGCGCCGTTCGATTGCGTGGTGACGGTGACGAACGTGAAGCAGCCAGAGATGCGCGAGGCCGGTGAGCGCCTGTACAAATCCTTGCAGCTTGCGGGACTCGACGTGCTGCTCGATGACAGGGACGAACGCGCGGGCGTCAAATTCAAAGACGCTGACCTGATAGGCATACCGTATCGCATCACCGTCGGCAAGAAGATTATGGACGAAGTGGTAGAGCTTTTCGACCGCCGCGCGAAGAGGTCGGAAGACGTGCGCCTGAGCGAGATTGTCAGCCGCGTGCAGGCGCTCGCGCTCGCTGGCCTGTAAGAGCATTGTATGAAGAAGAAAACTCTCTTATCGCTTCTGCCATTGCTGCTCTTCTTTCCGGCCCAAAGCCTTGGGCAGAAGTACAATCTTCCGCCCGGCGCTCGAATCATAGAGACGCGCGCCGTTCCTTCAAGGGCTTATCTTAATCGCGCGCTCGTACTGTGGATGATAAATCCGCAGAGCCACCCGCGCGACACGCCCGACGAGCCTTACACCTGTCCTGAAGAGACGCGCGGGAGTTATTACAGTGGCCCCCTGCGAGTCTCGCTCGTAAACACAAGAACTGGCCGCATCATCAACACGCTGAAGATTACGCAGGAATATTCGGACGGCGAGGATTCCTTCGACATTCCTTACAGGATTCACGAAGGCTACTACACTATCAATGGCGCGAAGGCTCGCGGGCGAGAAGGCGTGCCCGTCATCATGCGGCTCAGGGATTATAACGGCGACGGTCGCGCACAGGAGTTCGCGCTCTTTGACGCGCTCGCCTGCATGGGACTTGCGACAACGCTCGTAGGATACAGCGAATCAAAGGATAGGGTTATACAGTACGCTGTGAATCTGGAAGTCTCTGAGAACGGGAAGCGCTCGCGCAAGACTACCTACTGGCCCGACTATCTTTTCAGCCGCAAGCCGCAGAGTCCCGGCTACTGGAAATACGAGATTGATTACAGGGGCCGCGCAGGCACGCTCGACAAGTGGGAGATACGTTATAACCGTCAGCTAGAGGCATTCGAAGGAAGCCTCACTTTCATTCCCGGCGACTAAAGCCGCTATGATATTTAAGATGGATTCAAACAGGAGGGCCAGGATAAAAGCATAAGCAATCAATCTCTCTTTATCCTGCTTATCCTGTCCATCCCTGTTAATTTACTGATGAAGCGTATTAAGTTCACGGCTTTGATTCTCATTCTTGTTGCCTGCGCGCAGCTTGCGTTTGCCCAAGGCGAATCTCTGCCCGAGCTTGTCAGGCGCATCAAGCCTTCTGCTGTCGCCATCGAAACCTTTAACAGTCGCGGCGAGAAGCTGGCGCGCGGGAGCGGCTTTTTCATCTCGGCTGACCGCGTCATCACCAACCGGCACGTCATAGAGGGCGCGTATCGCGCGGAGATTCACCTGGCTAACGGCAACGTTTATCCAGTGCGCGGCGTGCTGGCCGTGGACGGCGAGGGCGACATAGCGCTTCTTCAGGTGGACGTGCCGCAAGGTCTCATCGCGCCGCTCGAAGTCGTACGCACCACTCCGCAAGAGGGCGAGTCGGTCGTCGTCATAGGGAACCCTTTCGGCCTTGAAGGCTCCGTCTCAAACGGCATAGTCTCAGCCGTGCGAGACATTCCGAACTTCGGTCGCATCATTCAAATCACCGCGCCTATTTCTCCAGGCTCAAGTGGCAGTCCCGTTGTCAACATGAAGGGGCAGGTGATAGGCGTAGCAACTCTTCAGGTCTCTGAAGGGCAGAGCCTCAACTTCGCTATTCCGGCAGACCGCATAGCACAGCTTAGGCCCGCTTCATTAACGACGCTCGCGGACACAGTAGCGGGAACGCGCCGCAATAAACGCGCCTCTGCTGAGCGCTTCTACATGCAGGGCCTTGGCTTTCTAGCGCGGGATGATTACGCACGCGCTCTTCCCTACTTTGAAAAGGCCGTTGACGCAGACCCGGATTACGCGGAAGCCTGGTATCAAACCGGCTTCTGTTACGGGATGCTGGGGCGGCACGCCGATTCTCTCAAGGCTTCGAAGCAAGTCGTGCGCCTGAGGCCAGAGTGGTCTGCGACCTACAGCAACATGGGCGCGAGCTATTATGCGCTCGGCCAGTTCAAAGAGGCCGTGGACGCTTATCGCCAGGCGATTCGTCTTGAGCCTTACAACGCCGACAGCCACTATGCGCTCGGACTCGCCTACGGCAAGCTGAATCAGACGCAGGACGAGATTCAGTCCCTTCGTCGCGCGGTAAGCCTCAGGCCCGACCACGCCAACGCTTACGAGAGACTGGCGCTCGCCTACTTCAGCATGAAGCGCTACGGCGAGGCGCTAGGAGCTTTCGAGCAGTTGAAGGTCTTGAAGCCCACGGACGCGAAGGTCTACAACTACCTGGGCGAAACCTACCTTGAGATGAACCGCACGGGCGAGGCCGTGGACGCCCTGAACCAAGCCATCAACATTGACCCCGACATGGGCCGCGCACGCTACAACCTAGGGCGCGCCTACGTCAAGATGGGCGACCGCGACTCCGCCATAGCGCAATACAACATCCTCAAAACAGTGGAATCCGACTGGGCCGACAAACTCTACAACGTCATCAACCCATAGAGAATTGCTCTCTTAAAGTAACGGCAGGAAGTAAGAATAGCTCGCACTATTGTTCTATGAAAGCCCGCGATATTTTTGTCGACAACCGCGCTGCATAGCATTAGATTGTGCGAGCGCCAAATGTTTGAGGTAAGAGAGCCTCCTAGCGCCTCAATTGGTTCGCTCCCCTTATCTCACTTCAATCGCTAATCGAACAACGGGCCGCCGTGCTCATCTCATTGCGGCAAGAAGCCTCATCACTCGGACAGAAAACCAGGAGGAACCAATATGCTCAAGAATCGCTGAAGGCATGTGAGGGAGTCGTCCTAGCAGTGTAGGCAGCATAGAAGTTAGACGGGCTTCTGAAATAGGAAGGCACCAAAGGCATGGGGCGCAGGAGAGAGGTTGCAAGTCATCTTCAAGAGAGTCCTGCGCTCCTGCCAGTGTCGTCATCAGGCGCTTGTCTAAGGTCTTAACTTGAAGGAGAAATTGTATGAAGCTACGTCTCATGTGCATTGTGACCTTCATCCTGTTGAGCTACACGCATCAAGGTGTCTTAGCTCAGGAGAGCGGCGGGCGGAATTGTCCGGTCATCACCGTCTCCTGCCCGGACAACTCTTCAACAGGCGGCCCGCAAAAATACAAGGCGAACATACAGGGCGACGACCCGTCTGTGACTCCGACTTTTAACTGGTCTGTTTCTGGAGGAAAGATTACAGGCGGCCAGGGCACACAGGAGGTCTCAATCAGTGCCGAAGGTAATTCAATCACCGTGACGGTTGATGTGATGGGCTACTCGGCTTCGTGTAGCAGGATTGCTGGCCTGCCGCCTGTGTCCCGCAAGTTCGATGAGTACGGCAGCGTGAGGTTCGCGGAAGAGCGTGCGCGGCTGGATCAGTTTGCAAATGAGTTGAAGAAGGAGCCGGGGGCGGCGGGCTATATACTGGTTTATGGGGCCAAGGGTTCTCGCAAAGATGATGCGCTGGAGCGCGGCCAGAGGGCCAGAAATTATCTGGTCAAAGAGCACGGCTTCGAAGGGGCGCGGATAGTAGTTTTGAATGGCGGGCAAAGGGAGAAACGCGCAGTAGAGCTATTCATAGTCCCTGCGGGGGCAGCGCCGCCGACGGCGACTCCGACCGTCAATCCTTGAGGCTGTATGACGCCGAGGTCGAAAGAAGATTCTTTCGACTCTCTTGTGAGGCTCACTTCATAGCTTCGCTGACGAGCGCCGTGAGGGCGTTGTCCTGAAGGGTCAGATTGTTTTGTATGTCGCCGTGCAGGTCGCAGGAGAAGACTGCGTAGGTTATGGGAAGCCCCGCGTTGAAGAGAGAGGTTGTGCGACGGTTTGCGGCCAGGGTTTCTGCCAGCAGCGAGCGGCGTGTGACGCGCCCGTCGCCGGGCAGATACATAGCCTCAGTTACCTCTTTCCGCGTCATGCGTCGCCCCGTGCTGGTGTTGTAGGAGCGCGGCCCCGTCAGCGTAATCCAGCGATTGCGCTTTTCGTCGCGCAGGAGCACTGGCGCGTTTAAGGTCTCCTCGCAATCGCCGCCGAAGGCATAGAGCGCGACGGGCGTCTCACCGTCAACCTCCACGTCCAGGGCTTCGTGAAAGCGGCGGGCGCGATTGAGCACGGCTCGAAAGTATCCTTCCAAATCTTCCGCCGCGCCTCGCTTCGAGCGGGCGTACTTTTCCTCGTCGTACACCTTGCGCTTGCGGAAATCCGCGTCCGAATATGGCGACCAGTTGTAACGCCGCCAGGCTTCGGGGTCGTAAATATCAATCTTCAGAGGTTGAAGATTCTCGTCAAGAAAGCGCGCTGTCTCGCCGTGCGGCAGAAGTTGAAAGATGGAAGGCACAGTGATAGCCGCTTCGCGCGACAGCGTGTTCAGGAGATACAGGCGGCGGCGCAAGCCTTCCGTCAGCGAGTAGCCTTCGAGCAGCGTGGCGAAGGCATCCATAGAGCCTTCGTTCGGCGTGCCGAACATGAAAATCTTGTTGATGTAGGACGCGCCCGCCCAGGTGGGCTTCAATTGTGCGCCGTCCGCAGGCAAATCCGCATCGCCGTATCTCGCAGCGTAGCGCGCAATCAGCCCGCCCATAGAATGAGCTATGATGTTGAAGCGCAAGTCTGCGCGGCCAAGCCTGCGCTTTAACTCCGCAATCCTTCGAACAAGCAGGCGCGCCGTCTCTACATTGTCTCGCCGCCAGTCGTACGCGAAGACGTAGAAAGTGTCGCGGTCGCCGTCCGTCGCGGGATTCTCCCAATCGCCTTCCCTGTAGCCGCCATACTTTTTCAATGCACCGAGCAGGTCATGATAGATGTAGACTTCGGGCACAAGACGCGAAAGCCTCAGCGTGGTGACTATGTTCTTCGGCACAAGCTTGTCTCGGTTGGCCGCAAGATTTGCTCCGAGTGGAAGCTCAAGCCCGTCGTTCGAGGAACGAAAGATTGAGGGCCACACTTTTTCTCCCGTCTCCGAATTAACAAGCTCGGTTCCGAGTATGCCAGGAATAACAATCACAGGGCGCTTGCCCGTCTGCTGGCGGGCGGCTGCAAAGATGCGCTCAAGGTTCGGCTTGCGATGCGCGCCGCAGCCTGAGAGAAAAGGCGAGAGGGCCGTAAAGAGAGAGACGAGTAAGAGAAGGTGTGCGCGGGCGCGCTTGTGTGCATGCGCGCGGCTGGCCCCAGGCCGTGGAGTATTATTCATATCCTCATGCATCAAGCGCGCGTTTCTCTCTCTTCGGATGGCGCTTCCCACCTGCGATTAATGAGACTGGCGACAAAGCCTGCGCCGAAGCCGTTGTCTATATTGACGACCGTCACGTTCGACGAGCAAGAGTTGAGCATCCCCAGAAGCGCAGCCACACCGCCGAAAGACGCGCCGTAGCCTATGCTCGTAGGAACCGCCACTACGGGCACGCTGACCAGCCCGCCTACGACAGAAGGCAGCGCGCCTTCCATCCCCGCCGCGACTATCAAAACACGCGCGCGTCTTAAAAGCTCTCGCTCCGACAGTATGCGATGAATACCGGCGACGCCTGCATCCCAGACTCTCTGCACGCGATTGCCCATAGCCTCTGCCGTGAGCGCAGCTTCCTCTGCCACGGGGATGTCGCTTGTGCCTGCCGTGACGACCGCTATTGGCCCCTGCCCGCGCTCCGTGTGGTCGCGCTGTATGCGTATCAGCCGCGCGGTCTCGTGCCACTCAGCGTCCGTCACTATGTTACGCACCTCGCCAAACGTGTCGGCGTCCGTGCGAGTGACAAGGACGTTCGGCGCGCGGCGCACGAGTCGCTCGACTATTCCAAGCACCTGCTCGCGCGTCTTGCCCGCGCCGAAGACAACTTCAGGAAAGCCTTGGCGGTGCGCGCGAGCGTGATCTACGCGAGCGTAGCCCACGTCCTCGTAATGCAGGTCGTTAATGAGACGCGCGGCCTCTCTCTCATCCAACTCGCCGCCCCTGTAGGCAAGCAGAAGCTTCTCTATCTCCCTCAAATCCATACGCCGCCGGTTCTGCAATTAAATTAATTGAAAATGCTCTCGGCATTCTAACATCTAAGCTTGAGCCTTCCTACAGCAGCGTTAAGTGACAAGCGACGGGTGACGGGCTAAACTTCTTCTTTCTTTTCACTCGTCACTTATGACTCGCGCCAGCTTCGTTTAGTTGGCAAAGTGCAAGCGGCGCGAGATTGAAAGTGCGAGTTGCAAATCCACGGAAGCCTTGACTTGAGGTTTTTCAAGCCTGAATCGACTGGCCTCGCTTTTGCCTTTCACTTCATCGAAGGCTATCCTTAAAGCCGGAGCCGGACTTTTATTCTCGTATGCTAGCCGTTACACGAAACATACGCACGACGCTGGAGATGATTAAGATAGAGCACACGCTCTTTGCTCTGCCGTTCGCATTCCTCGGAGCGGTGCTGGCGGCGCGAGGGATTCCAAGCTTAAGGCAGGTTCTCTGGATTACAGTGGCGATGGTAGGGGCGCGCTCCTGCGCTCTGGCTTTCAATCGCATAGCCGACCGCGAGATTGACGCGCGAAACCCGCGCACAAAGATGCGTGCTATTCCGGCTGGCGCACTCTCCGTAGGCTTCGTCTGGGCTTTTACGATTGCGTCGGCGGCTCTCTTCCTGCTGGCCTCCGCGATGCTCAACCGCCTGACGCTCCTGCTTTCGCCCGTAGCGCTGGCGAGCGTCATTCTTTACTCCTACACGAAGCGCTGGACTTTCCTTTCGCACCTGGTGCTTGGCTGGTGTCTCTCGATTGCGCCGACGGGTGCCTGGATAGCCGTGCGAGGCGCGATTGACGAACCGGCACCACTGCTTTTATCTGCGGTCGTGCTTCTGTGGACGGCTGGCTTCGATGTCCTTTACGCGTGCCAGGACTACGAGTTCGACCGGCGCGAGGGCCTGCATTCGATTCCGAGAAAATTCGGCATCGCACGCTCTCTATGGATTTCGCGCCTCCTTCATGCGGGAGCATTCGCGGCGCTTCTGGCGCTGTACCTGACCACACAACTCGGAGCGCTGGCGCTCGCAGGCGTCATAGCGACGGGCGCTCTACTCATCTACCAGCACATGCTCGTGCGAGCAAACGACCTCAGCCGCCTCAACGCGGCCTTCTTTACGACGAACGCTTTCGTGAGCGTGATTCTGCTCGTGACGTTCGGGAGCGCTGTCTGGATTCGACTTTGAGGTTTCAGGTCGAGAAAGGTCTCTTCTTTATGAGCACAATGCTATCGGTTATAGGGCCAGAGACGATTGAGATTGAGTTCGGCTCGTCCCTCAAGCAGATGAGTGATGAGGAGTTCTTTGACTTCTGCCAGCGTAACCGCGACTTGCGAATAGAGCGCACCAAAGAAGGAGACATTATCATCATGCCCCCGGCAGGAACTAAGTCTGGCGGAAGAAACTTTGATTTGATAGTTAGCTTTGGCATCTGGGCTAGACAAGACGAAACCGGCAAGGGCTTTGATTCTTCAACCGATTTTACGCTGCCTAATGGCGCGATTCGTTCGCCCGATGTCTCGTGGGTGCGGAATGAGCGTTGGGAAGCGCTGAGCGAGCAGGAGCAGAGAAAATTCTCGCCGCTCTGCCCGGACTTCGTTGTAGAGTTGCGTTCAGCGACCGACTCGATTCAGAGATTGCAGGAGAAGATGGAAGAATATATGGGGAACGGCGCAGAGATGGGCTGGCTGATTGATCCAGCAGAGCGTAAGGTTTACATTTACCGTCAGGGTGCGCCCGTAGAGATTCTTGATGATCCGCAAACAATTTCGGGTGAACCGACTTTGCACGGCTTCAAGCTGGACATGCAGGCGCTTTGGGATTAAGACTGATTGTTTGGAGACTATGAACTTTTCACACGACCCTAAATTAAATGCTATCGCGGAGAAAGTCTCGGCAGGCGAGCGGCTCTCTTTCGAAGACGGTCTTGCGCTTTACGCGACGGATGACCTTCCGGCGCTGGCAAAGCTGGCGGACGCTGTTCGTCGCAGGCTTCACGGGCGCACGACCTACTTT
>JACVRN010000267.1 GCA_014534425.1 Pyrinomonadaceae bacterium | reverse complement strand
CTGCTCCACTGGCTGTTTTCCTTCTTTTTTCTGTGGACGCTGTGGAACAATCAGTTCTCCTCGTTCGACGCGCGCCGTCTGCTGCGCAGCCTGGCGGTTCTGTTCGGGACGGCGTTCGTCCTCAAGCACATGCTGCTGGCGAGCCTCTATGCGCCGGAAGGCGGATGGTTGAAGCGTCTTGCGGGCGCGCTTCTGGAAGGCGTCTCGCTCGGCACGCTCGATGCTCAGGCGTTCGCGCCCGCCACCGGCTACATCTCTTTCTTCACGCTCGCGCTCTACGTCGCAGGACTCGTCCTGATGATTCCCTCACCCGCGGCAGCGCAAGACGAAGAAGCTGCCCATCTCGTTCGCGCTTACCGTAGCCTGCCGCCCGGCGAACGTCTCTCCGTGCGTGAAGCGATTATGGAGGAGCAAGAATTGCAGGCGTCTTTGCCGCAGACAGCCAGGGCAGAATTAACGGAAGGAGCAGAAAGTTCGTCTGAAGAAACGGTGATCGCGCGCCGTAAAGCTGAAGGGCCATAAAAAACGTTGGGCCGCACGGCGTGCCATGCGGCCCTCGGCGCAAACTCCCACTTATGCGCCCGTGTTGGGGTGAGTTACCAGTTGACTGCTGGCTCTTCGACCAATTGCCATGCCGGAATGTCTTCGCGGATCGAAGCGCGCTGCAACTTCTCAGGTTGCGCGAGCAGGCGACCAGCGCCGAGCGCGACGGCTGCCAGCGGGTCTTCAGCGACGGTGACGTGCAGGCCCAACTCCTTCTGCAAGCGTTCGGGCATGCCGCTCAAGAGCGCTCCGCCACCCGTCAGAACGATTCCCGTGTGATAGATGTCGGCGGTCACATCCGGCTGCGACTCTTCAATCGCGCGGCGTGCGCCCGCGATGATCTCTGCGAGCACGGGTTCGAGCGCCTCGCGAACTTCACTTGAGCTGATCTCGACAGCCTTCGCCAGCCCTTCTGTCAAATCTTTGCCGACAACCTCCATGTGTCGATCTTCGACCGACGCTTCTACAGCCTCAGCCGGATGGGCCATGCCCAACTCTTTCTTGACCTCTTCAGCCGTGCGCTCGCCAAGCTGCATCGCATGTTTGCTGCGCACGTAATCGCGTATCGCCTCGTCCATCGCATTGCCCGCCGCGCGCAGGCCGAGCGAAGAGACGACAGCCGCCGAAGCGATGATCGCCACGTTGGTCGTGCCGCCACCGATGTCCAGCACAAGGTGCGCGCGCTCGTCCTCGAAAGCGAGCCCCGCGCCGAGCGCAGCAGCCAGCCCTTCATCGACCAGATCAACGCGCGTGGCCTTGGCAGCACGCGCCGCATCCCGCACGGAACGCTGTTCGAGCGTCGTCGAAGACCCAGGCACGCCGATGACCAGGTGGCTGCGCTTGCTGTGGCCTTCGTGCACGCGGCGGATGAATGCCGCCAGCATCTTCTCCGCGACCTCGAAGTTATCGATTGTGCCGTTGCGTATGGGACGATGAACTTCCGTGTCGTGCGGCTCGCGGCCCAAGAGCTTGAAGGCTTCTGTGCCGACGAGGAGGACTTCCCCCGTATACTTATTGATGGCTACCGCCGATGGCTCATTTAAAACAATGCCTCGGTCGGGCGCATAAACAAGCGTATTCACCGTTCCGAGGTCGATTGCCACGTCGTCTGAGAAAAAATTGCTGAGAATACTCATATAATTTAAAGACCCCTCAAAAAACTGCACCCCTCGACGGAGGAGCATGACCATCTTCGGCAAATCAAATGGCAACTCGTATGCCAGCAACGAACAAAGCTGATCCGCCCGAAAACCCCTTTAAAATCGCTTAACGAGTTCGGTTCTGAAACAATTTTTCCTTATCACATGAAGCCTGAGCGCTCTAAAAACGAACGCGCCGACACAAAACAGAGCGACGATGAAAAGTAAAAAGTAAAAAGGTAAAAGGCAAAAGTGCGGACAAAAGCACTTTTAATAAAAGGGGTTCTGCGGCCTCTCTTTTGCCTTTTACCTTTTTACTTTTGCCTTATATCTGTGTGTCGCTGATGATTTCGTAGAGGGTCGATGATTCGCTGCGTGAGGTCTGTCGTGTCGCGGGCAAGGCGAGGACGCGTGCGGTCAGTAGATGGTTGCGCCGTCGCAGGGTGATCTCGTCGCCGACGTGCAGGTTGCGTGCGGCCTTGGCCTGCGCTCCATTGACGGAGACCGCGCCAGCCTCGCACAACTCCTGCGCGACTGTCCGGCGCGGACACAAACGGCTGGCTTTGAGAAATAGATCAAGACGCATAAGGGAAGTAGACAGTAGACAGTAGTCAGTAGGCGCTTCGCGCAGAGGATGCTGACGCCGAGACTCTGTCGATTCGATAGCGAATGTTTTTCTACTGGCTACTGG
>JACVRN010000101.1 GCA_014534425.1 Pyrinomonadaceae bacterium | reverse complement strand
GGCCAGAGCGTCCGATGCGCGGCGCGCAATCTCTTTCTCCGTTTCACCCGGGTTTAGACTTCTCATCAAGCTACCGATAGCAATCCCGGCGTCACTCCCCAGTTGCCGGAATCTTTCAATCTCCGGAGGGGTAAGCTCGTACCTGCAACGAGCGATTGCGCCTTCTATGCCGCGAACATTCGGGGCTATAGAAATATCGGAGCCGAGCGAAGCGTTGCCGCTCTGAAGCAACGTGCCTGCTCGTTCCGCCAGGAAGGTCGAGTTGGCCTTCTCTTCCTCCCAACCGAATTCGACAGGCTCGAAATCTTCCCCGGCAAGCTCTTCCGTTTGAAGGCGCGCCATCTCTATGCGGCTGGCGAGCACAAAGCGCTTGCCGTCGCGCCTGACGAGCAGAGCGCCCGCGCCCTGTTCGCGGCTGTTGTCTATGCCGTTGGTGTAGCTTGCCGTCAGCCATGAGAAGTTATGCTGCGCGTTGATAAGCGCGCCGCCCAGATTCTCTGCGGCGAGCATACGCACAAGCCTCGCAGTCTTCTCCGTTATCTCAGCCGTTCTGTCCACTCTAGCCCGGATTCTTATGTCTTTGAGGGAACAAACCCGTGGGGAATTGCTGTTACTGATTAACTCCGCTTGCCAGAAAGCCTCCGTCGACGGCCAGCACCTCGCCCGTCACGAAACTGGCTGCGTCGGAAGCCAGGAAGACTGCCGCTCCGGCCAACTCCTCCACGCGCCCGAAGCGCTTCATGGGAGTTCGCAGCAGAAACTCCTGCCCGCGCTCCGTTTCGTCCAGCAACTTCTGGTTCAGCGCCGTGCGAAAGACTCCTGGAGCAATCGCGTTCACGTTGACGCCTCGCGCGGCCCACTCGACCGCCAGAGATTTCGTCAGCGAAGCGAGCGCAGCCTTGCTGGCCGAATAAGCCGCCACTTCATAAAGCGCCACGAAGGTTGAGAGAGACGCTATGTTGATGATGCGCCCGTACTCTCGCTCAAGCATGTGGCGACCGAAGACCTGACACGCGCGCAAGGTTCCGGTCAGGTTCGTCTCCATGATGTCGTTCCAGTCTTCCTCCGAGAAATCCAGGGTCGGAGCGCGCTTGGTGCGCCCTGCGGAGTTCACAAGAATATCCACCTTGCCGAAGGCTTTGATTGTCTCTGCAAGCACACGCTCAAGCGAGGCGCGCTCCGACACGTCCGAAGTCAGGCGCAGGGTGCGACGACCCTTCCCCTCAATCTCGGCGCAGGCAGCTTCTACCTGCTCCTGACGACGGGAAGTGGGGACAACGTCCGCGCCCGCTTCGGCCAGCCCGTGGGCTATGGCGCGACCTATGCCGGACGTGCCGCCTATCACGACGGCCACCTTGCCCGTCAGTTCCAATGGAGAGTAGCTCATAGAATTTTACCCTTTAAAGATTGCTCGGAAACGGCCCAGACTGGCTGATCCCGCAGGGGGCGGGCGGGGCTTCCGAATTTCGGGAGAAAATCAGGCCCCTTAAAGCCAGCTTCGGGTGGTACGACCCGAATATCGGGAGGTCATACCAATTAATTATGAAGCAGCTAGTGTGTAACACCATTCTGAGATTCCTGTCAAGGCTATTTCTGAGTTTCACCGCGATTCATCCTAGAAAAATTGCTGTTTTATAAGAATGTCCTTGCTTTGTGGCCTCTTATATGGTAAATAATCTCTTCGTTCAAATGGGACTGGTTAAACCATTCCGCCCGCGTCGGCGGGAATTACGTCTACAGGAGGAAGTGAATTGTCCGCACCCGGTAGAGAAAGAATAGCGCGGCGCGCGGCAGGCGAAAATGTCTGGTTAGGGCTGACCCAACGCACTCATCAGGAGGAGTTGGCGCGTCATCAAGCTCGAGAACTCAAGTACGAAGTGCTTGAGTCCGAAGAGGCTGTCGGGCGCGCTCAGTTGGAGGAGTTGGAGCGCGCGGCTCAGGAGAAAGAGGGCGACCTGGTAATCATCGTGCTGGGCGGGCGCGGCGCGCAGGCTCTCTACCGCATACTGGGGGAAAAGGCGCGCACGGGCGAGATTGATAATCTTCTGGGGCGTCTTCATGTTTTCACGCAGGACGCGCTGGCTCCCATGCATATGGATAACGGGCTGAGCTTCGTGCGCGACTTCGAGCGGCTGTTGGGCGAAGCCTTCTTCAGTAAGGTGAAGAGCTTTACTCCCATGCAAACGGATGTGAATGACTTGGAAGCGGCGCTCGTGCGTTATCTGGAGAAGCTTGACTCCCTGGGCGGCATAGACATCTTCTTTCTGGGCCTGGGGCCAGAGGCTAATGCCGCTTCTCATCTGGCTTATATAAAGCCTGGCTATGGCGCTCGCGCCACAGACCTCGCGGGCGTGATACCAATATCGGCGAGCATACTTGAGCACCACATAAATAAGTTTAAGGTCGGCGGAAGCTTTGTGACGGAAGCAGATGAAGCCGAATGTCGCAGGGCTTCGCACATACTGACGCTAGGCCCGGCTGCCATCCTAGGAGCGAGACGCATCGTACAGTCAATCGTGGATGCGCGGACTGCTCCAGCCAAGCGCGAGAGCTACAGGCGCGTGCTTGAGACAGAAATTTCAGAATCCCCCGCAGAGAGGGCAGAGCAACTGGACGAGAATCCAGGCCTCTGGCTGCGGCTGCATGGAAACGTCCGCTCCCTCATCCTCTCGGATGTTTTAGAAGCGTAGGAGCTACAGAAAGAAGACCCTTATGTCCAGCAGTAGTTACATCACACAAGCGCCTCCCATCAGCGACTACGCCATTATAGTTGACCCCAGGGACAACTTGGCCGTGGTCAAGCGCGAGACGCAGCCCGGCCTGGAAGTCGCCTTGCCCACGGGCGGCGTGATACAGATTAATCACACAGTACCGCCGGGCCACCGCTTCGCCACGCGCGACATCCCCGCAGGCGAGTTCGTGCTTCAGTACGGCCAGCCCATAGGCACCTCGCTCGGTATTAAAGAGGGTGATTACATCTCGCACGACAACATGTCGAACGATGTGCCGTTGGTGCGCGACCTGCCCGAAGACCTCTACACACCGCCTCCCGACTACGTTCCTGTGAGCGAGCGCGCGACCTTCATGGGCTTTCGCAGGCCCGATGGGCGAGTGGGCACGCGAAACTATGTGCTGATTGTGCCTACGAGTATGTGCGCCAGCCACGAGGCGCAGCAGATTTCCATGATGTCGGAGTTTCTGCACTACAAGCGCGAGAAGTACGAGAACGTTGACGGCGTGGTGGCAATCCCGCACAACAAGGGATGCGGCTGCCAGGACGGCTCGACCATAGAGGTGATGCTCAGAACGCTCTCGAATTACGCGGATCATCCGAACGTGGGCGGCGTCATACTGATGGACTTGGGCTGCGAGAAGACAAACCTCGCAAAGGTCGAGCAGTATCTTCTCAAGCGCGACAAGAAATTCGATAAGCCGGTCGCCAAAATCGGTATACAGGAGATAGGCGGAACGCAGGCCGCCATAGAGCAGGGACTCAAAGAGGTGGAGGGAATGCTGCCGATTGTTAACCGTGCTGTGCGCGAAGAAGTCCCCGTAAGCGAGCTTGTCATGGGCGTCAAGTGCGGAGGCTCCGACGGCTTCTCCGGCATCTCCGCCAATCCGTCATTGGGACGCGCCGCAGACATGCTGGTTCGTCAGGGCGGCACTGTTCTGATTACAGAAGTGCCGGAGTTCTGCGGAGCGGAGCACATCCTGGCCCACCGCGCTAAGGATGCAGAGACGGGTCGCACGATTTACAGAATGGTTGACTGGTACAAGGAGTACGCGTCCAAGTTCGGCGCTGTGCTCAACCAGAATCCGAGTCCCGGCAACATAGCGGGCGGTCTTTTAAACATCACCATCAAATCTCTGGGGGCTATGGCGAAGGCCGGAACGACGCGCGTAGAGGGCGTGGTGGAATACGCAGAGACTCCGAAATCGCACGGGCTGCACTTGATGCAGGGGCCGGGCTATGACCAGGAGTCTACGCCGGGATTGGTCGCAGCCGGTGCGACGGTCGTGGTCTTCACTACGGGGCGGGGAACGACAATCGGAAACGCGATTGCGCCCGTCATTAAGCTTGCGTCAAACAACTCTGTCTTCCAGCGCATGTCGCGTGACCTGGATTTGTCTGCGGGCAACGTGATTGACGGCACCGAAACTATTGACGAGGTAGGCGTGCGCGTCTTCGAGCACGTACGCCGCGTGGCGAGCGGCGAAGTTCAGGCGAAAGCCGAAGAGCATAAACACCGCGAGTTTCAATTCTGGGCTGAGCAGACGGTTTCACTCTAATACGCCGCGCCACAACTGTAGGGGCAGAGGACTTGTCCTCTGCCCCTACAGTTCTAACCCGTCAGGCGCAGTTAATTGCGAAGGAGCTTTTATGAGTACGGAATTGTTGACCAACGAGATCACGCAGGAGACCTGTTATGTCCCGGCCACGCATAAGGGGAAGGGACGACGCACTGCCGTTCAGCCCGGCGAAACGGCTGCGCGCTATCTGCACTACGGACGCATCACACTTGAGTCGGGCGACGCGCCGCTTGTCTTCAATAATGGCGAGCATGAAACCGGCCTCATCTGCTTGAAAGGCGCGGGCAGGGTTTCTACCGGCGGAGAGACTTATAATCTTTCGCGCTACGACGCGCTCTATGTTTCGCGCGACTCGGAGATAAAAATCGAAACGGCGGAGGCGGAAGACGGCTTTGACCTGGCCGAGGTCTCAGCGCCGGTCGAGAATCGTTATCCCGTTCAGTTCGTCTCCTTCAAAGATGTGCGCCAGAATCCGAAGCTGCACATCATCGCGGGCCAGCCTCCTGCCGAGCGCGACATGAACGTGCTTATAGGCAGCAACGTTAATGCCGGACGCATCATGGCGGGCGTGACTTTCTCAAGACCCGGCAACTGGACAAGCTGGCCCCCGCACGAACATTCACGCATGCTCGAAGAGGCGTACCTTTACATAGACATGCCTGAGCCGTCCTTCGGCGTGCAGTTCGTCTACACAGACCCTCAGAAGCCTGAGTTGGTGCAGGTCGTGCGCGAAGGCGACTGCGTGCTGATGCCCAAAGGCTATCACCCGAACGTCGCAGCGCCCGGCGGGCAGATAAACTTCCTCTGGATGATGGCCGCTATACGCGAAGGCGAAGATAGAAAGTACGGCGTCGTCAACGTGCAGCCGGAGTTTGCTGCGGGCGGCTCCGGCCTTGAAGCTGTCAAAGACTAGCGAATCAGATTCAAACAGGATAGATAGGATAAAGAGAAAGAAGTAGTTCTGCTTTTATCCTGTCTATCCTGTTAATTTCTTACTCCCATTTTGGAAAGATTTAGGAGCGGGAAATGATTCTGGACACATTCAGGTTGGACGGACGTGTCGCGCTCGTGACGGGCGCGAGCGCGGGGCTTGGGGCGGCGATTGCAGTTGCGCTGGCCGAGGCAGGAGCAGACGTGGCGGCGCACGGCAACTCGCGCACGCCCGATGCTACGTGTGAAGAGATTAGACGAGTGGGCCATCGCGCCTTCGCTGTACGCGGCGACCTCAGCGACCGCAGCGTTCCTCAAGAGCTTATAGCGCAAACGCTGAGCGAGTTCGGGCGAGTGGACATTCTGGTCAACAACGCGGGAACAATTCGCCGCGCGCCCGCAGTGGAATACTCCGAAGAGGATTGGGCCACGGTGATTGAAGTGAACCTGTCGAGCGTCTTTCGTCTCTCGCAGGCTGCGGGCCGTCACATGATTGAGAGGGGAAGCGGGAAGATAATCAACATCGCAAGCCTTCTTTCCTTTCAGGGCGGAGTGACCGTTCCCGCTTACAGCGCTTCAAAAGGAGGAGTCGCGCAGTTGACGAAGGCGCTCGCCAACGAGTGGGCGCGTCACAAGGTCAACGTCAACGCGATTGCGCCGGGCTACATGCGAACGGACAACACGGCTGCGCTGCAACAGGACGAGACGCGCAACCGCCAGATACTCGAACGCATCCCCGCAGCGCGTTGGGGCGAGCCGTCAGACCTTGCTGGCGCGGCAGTGTTTCTTTCATCACAGGCTTCCGATTACATGCACGGCCACATACTGGTCGTGGACGGCGGCTGGATGGCAAGATAAAGACGGCCAGATGAAGATTACAACCATACACGAAAAGACCATTCCGATTAAATCCGCTCTGCGTAACGCCGTGATTGATTTCTCGGAGATGACTATTTCGGTAGTCGCCGTCGTGACAGATGTGGTGCGGGGCGGCGAGCGCGTCACAGGCTACGGCTTTCACTCCAACGGTCGCTACGCGCAGGGCGGAATCCTCACAGAGCGTCTCATCCCCAGACTGATGAAAGCGCCGCAGGATTCTTTATTAACGGACGACCGCCAAAACTTTGACCCCTTCAAGGCGTGGCGGGTCATGATGTCGAACGAAAAACCTGGCGGCCACGGCGAGCGCTCGGTGGCCGTTGGCACGCTGGACATGGCCTTCTGGGATTTGGCCGCGAAGATTGAAGAGAAGCCGCTTTATCAACTTCTCGCCGAGCGCTACCGCGACGGGCAATGGGACGAGGACGTTTACGTTTACGCTGCGGGCGGCTATTACCATCCGGGCAAGGGCGTCGCGGCGCTGCAAGATGAGATTCGCGGTTATCTGGATTTGGGTTATGACACGGTGAAGATAAAAATCGGCGGCGCGTCGCTCTCCGAAGACCTGAAGCGAATCGAGGCCGTGCTGGAAGTCCTGGGAAAAGATAACCGGCTCGCGGTGGACGCCAACGGTCGTTTTGATTTGGAGACTGCGCTTCGCTACGGTGAAGCATTAGGCTCTTATCCTATAAAGTGGTACGAAGAGCCAGGAGACCCGCTTGACTACGCTCTGCTGGCGCGAGTTTCGGAAGCGACGAAGGTGCCTCTGGCTACAGGCGAGAATCTCTTCTCGTTGCAGGACTCGCTGAACCTCATAAGGTACGGCCAACTTGACCCTGAGCGCGATTACCTTCAGATAGACCCGACGCTCAGTTACGGGATTGTAGAGTACCTGAAGATTCTCAGGATGCTGGAGGAGCATGGCTGGTCGCGGCGTCGCTTAATCCCGCACGGCGGGCATCAGTTGGCGCTGCACCTGGCCGCAGGGCTTGGCCTCTATGGGAACGAATTATACCCGGGCGTCTTCCAACCGTTCGGCGGCTTCGCGGACGGCGTTCCAGTAGAGAGCGGACGCGTTCGACTGCCCTACGCGCCCGGCATAGGCATAGAGTTGAAGGCCGAGCTAATGAAAATCTTTCAATCGCTACCATGACCGCCAGCAAGGCAAGAGCTTATGCCATAGAAGACAATACAAGCGCAGCCTACGTGTCTATGCTCTGGGGCGCGTTCGCCTTTGCTTCTATGGGCGCGCTCGGACACCTCGCGGGCGAGCGTTGTAGCTGGCAGCTTGTGGCGCTGGCTCGCACTTCCCTGGCGCTGCTCTTTTCTCTCATCTTCGCTCTGTCAACGGGCGTCCAACTGGTCTTTCTCAAGCCGCGCACGCTCTGGATACGCAGCATCTCAGGAAGCATAGGCATACTGTGCTCCTTCTATTCTCTGACTCACCTGCCAATCTCTACGTCGCTTACGCTGTCGAACACTGTTCCCATCTGGGTGACGTTGCTGGCGTGGCCGTTTCTGGGCTACCGGCCTACGAAACAGATATGGCTGGCGATTGCGGCTGGCATCACAGGCGTTGTGCTCATACAGAGACCTTACTTGCAGGCTGGAAATCTGGCGGGGCTGGCCGCGATTGCTCACGCCCTATCGTGGGCCATAGGGATGCTCGGATTAAACAGACTCGGAAAGGTAGACCCGCTCGCCGTGGTCGTTCACTTCGCAGTGGTCTCGACTATAGTTTGCTTTGTCTTCTTCATACTGACGGGGCAGGCCGTGAAGCTCGACGGTCTTAATGATAAGACGCTCGTCGTTATGCTGGTGGGCGTGGGCGTCACGGGAACCGTAGGGCAGTTGGGGCAGACGCGCGCTTTCGCGCTCGGCCATCCTTCGAAGGTCGCAGTCGTGGGCCTGACGCAGATAGTCTTCGCCTGCTTCTTCGACTTGATTGTGTGGAAGCAGCGCTTTGACCTGTGGACTATCTGCGGAATCCTGCTCGTGATGGCACCGACCGCGTGGCTGCTTCTTCACAGCCCGCTACGCAGAAACGAATCAATCCACTCCACGACCTGACAAGTGATGAAGAAAGCCATGAGCAGAGAAACCCGCACGGCTCGAAGCAGCATTCTTATCTTACTCTTCATCCTGCTATCTCTGAGCACGCGGGCGCAGGCTCCGTCGAGTGCGAGCGCGCCCGCAGTGTCCAAGGTGTGGGTCGCGGACAGGGGCGACGGCAGCTATCAAAACCCGATTATTCATGCAGACTACTCTGACCCGGACGTGATACGCGTAGGCGAAGACTTTTACATGACGGCCTCAAGCTTCAACGCATCGCCGGGCCTGCCCGTGCTTCACTCGAAGGATTTGGTTAACTGGTCGCTCATCGGGTACGCGCTCGCGCGACAGCCGCCCTTCGATGTTTACAGCCGCCCGCAGCACGGCAACGGAGTGTGGGCACCTTCCATCCGTTATCACAACGGAGAGTTTTACATCTACTACCCTGACCCCGATTACGGCATCTACATGGTGAAAGCCAGGAATCCTGCGGGGCCTTGGTCAGAGCCTCTGTTGATTAAAGAGGCGAAAGGTTGGATTGACCCTTGCCCGCTCTGGGACACGGACGGCAACGCTTACCTTGTGAGCGCTATGGCCGCCAGCCGCTCAGGCATCAAGAGCATTCTCATCGTCAGCCGCATGACGAGCGACGGCACGCGCCTTTTAGACGAAGGCGTGATGGTCTTCGACGGTCACGACAAGCACCCTACGCTCGAAGGGCCGAAGTTTTATAAACGAAACGGGTACTATTACATCTTCGCTCCTGCGGGCGGAGTCAGTATGGGCTGGCAACTGGCCCTGCGCTCGAAAAATGTGTATGGCCCTTACGAAGGGCGTGTGGTTCTGGCGCAGGGCAAGACCACAATCAACGGGCCGCATCAGGGAGCGTGGGTGGACACGCAGACGGGCGAAGACTGGTTCATACATTTTCAGGACAAGGGCGCGTATGGTCGTGTGGTTCACTTGCAGCCCATGAAGTGGATTAACGACTGGCCCTCGATAGGGATTGACGCGGACGGAGACGGCACGGGCGAGCCTGTCTTAACTTATAAGAAGCCGAACGTAGGCAAACGCTGGCCGATTCAAACGCCTGCGGACTCGGACGAGTTTAACGCCGCAGGGCTTGGGCTACAGTGGCAATGGCAGGCCAACCGTCAGCCTAACTGGGCGTTCCCCACCGGCAGCTTTGGCTTTCTTCGCCTCTTCAACGTGCCATTGCCGGAAGGCAGCAACTTCTGGGACGTGCCCAACCTGCTGCTACAGAAATTCCCCGCGCCGGAGTTTACCGCGACGACAAAGCTCACTTTCACCGCGCGCACAGACGATGAAGAGACGGGGCTGGTTGTGATGGGACTCGATTACGCCTACGTCTCTGTGAAGAAGAGACCCGAAGGGCTTGTCGTCTACGAGACGATTGTCAAAGACGCGGAGAAAGGCGGGAAGGTTAAAGAGAGCCGGGGTGCGCTGCTGTCGAGCAACACCTTTTACCTGCGCGTGAAGGTCTCGAAAACGGCCACCTGCAATTTCAGCTACAGCACGGACGGCGTGAGCTTCTCTACAATCGGAGAGCCTTTCACTGCGCGCGAGGGTAAATGGATAGGCGCGAAGGTAGGTCTCTTCGCCGTCAGACGCGGCAAGACGCGCGAAACGGGCTACGCAGATTTTGATTGGTTCAGGGTTGAGTAATTACCGAAAGCGGATTCAAACAGGGATGTACAGGATAGGTAGGATAAAAGAAGAAATAATTCTTTCTCTTTTTATCCTGTCTATCCTGTTAATTCTATCCTGTCCTTGGATTCCAGCCATCGGTGCCGCGCAAGACTTTCTCGGCAGTGATGGATTTGGCTTCGCGCTGGGATAGTTGACGTGACCATGAGACGCGCGCTCGCGGGTTTGCGCCCGCGCCTGTGCTTCCGAACTCGGCATAGCGCACGGTTCTTTCGCGTGCGGGAAAGTTCCAGTTGTGCCAGCCTTCCGCACGAATGACCGCAGACATCTCCGTATTCAAAAAAATCACGCTCGAAAAAGCTCTCCATGGTCGCCCCAGGTAGCTCTTCACGGAAGCGCTGGCTCCGGTAATCCGACAGTTTGAGAAGACGAAGCCGAACGGCTGGTTGTCGGGCGTAGAAGCCGCAGTGATGTAGCCGTCCCTCAGACAGTGTATGTGGCACCGCTCGAAGAAAGCGGTCGCGCCGCCGAAGATGAAATCTACGTGACCTTCTATGTAGCAGTTTTCAAAGTATTGGCGTCCGCGATTTAGAAGGATGGTGTCCTGCCAGCCCAGGAAACGGCAGTTGCGAAACCTCACGCGGTCGCCGTCCACGCGCAGGGCAAGAGCCTGTCCCACCGGCCCGGCAGAGTTTTCAAAAGTGATATTCTCAGCCGTGAAATCGTCCGCATCAATCTGCGTCGAAGGAGTGCGAAACGTCCCTATGGGTTTGCCGTCTTTACCGATGAGGTTCGCGTTCAGGTCGTAAGTGAGAACAGTGCGGCTCGCATCTTCGCCAATGAGATGAAAGAAGCGTTTCTCTCGCTGGACGTAAATCAGTTCCTTATACACGCCAGGCTTGATGCGTATGATGACGGGATTATCACGCGTGCCTGCGGGCACAGCCATGATGGCTTCCTGCACAGATTTGTACTTTGCGCTGCCGTCCGCCGCGACCGTGAGTTCCGTCTGAACTCCCGCCAGAGCGGTGCGTTCAGCGAAGGCCAGTTGCGCCAGGACAATCAACACGAAAATGGTGATTGTCGGATGAATGGATAGAGTTTGCTTCATAGGTATAAGGCTCAGGGCGCGGCCTGCGGCGAGTTGAGGCTGCGACCCTTCCTTGCCGGTTCAATGTTGACGTTTTTAAATGAGACCGAGCCTGCGTATTGCATCATCTCCGAAGCTTCAACGCCGCGAAAGGTGCAATCTATAAAGCGCACGTCTTCTATGACCGCGCCCGGAAAACCTGCTATCCACATCACGCGTGGGCTGGCAGTGCTTGTGACTTTTTCAATCTCTACGTTACGCAGGGTCGGCTTAAACGGGCCTTTCGCCCCCGTGTCGTAAAGAAAATCTACCGTCAGCACGGCTTCCGCGACGCGGCCTATCTCGACATTTCGCATGAAGATGTTTTCGATGGTTCCGCCGCGCAGGGCGTTGGACTTGAAGCGAAGCGCGCGGTCGAGGTTGGGGCTATCCATCTTGCAATTCTCTACGAAGACGTTACGGCAGTCGCCTGAAATTTCGCTGCCAATGACAACGCCGCCGTGCCCGTCCTTCATCGTGGAGTTGCGTACGATGATGTTCTCCGAAGGCACGTGAACGCGCCTGCCGTCGTTGTCACGCCCGGACTTGATGGCTATGCAGTCGTCGCCGGTGTCGAAGACGTAGTCTTCTATGAGTACGTCGCGGGATGATTCAGGGTCGCAGCCGTCATTGTTGGGGCCGTGGCTGTAGATTTGCACGCCGCGCACTGTGATGTTCGAAGAGAGCACCGGATGGATTTCCCAGAAAGGCGAGTTGATGATGCGGACATTCTCTATGAGGATGTTACGGCTGCGGTAGGGCTGTATGAACGGCGGGCGCAGGTAATGGCCCGCGCCGAAGACGCGCTCGCGGACGGGCACGCCTCGATTGCCCATCTCTCTTAGCTGGCGAATGTCGTTTGCTGCGGGCGCGGGGTCGGTGCCGTTGCGCCTGGCCCACCGCCACCAGTTCTCGTCCGACGCCGAGCCGTCCAGAGTACCGCGACCAGTGATGGCTATGTTCTCCTGCTCGAAGGCGTAGATAAGCGGCGAGTAGTTCATCAGTTCCGTTCCCTCCCAGCGTGTGAAAACGGCTGGCAGGTATTTGGCGGGGTCAGTGCTGAACTTTAATGTCGCGCCTTCTGATACGTGAAGGTTAACGTTGCTCTTGAGATGAATAGCGCCGGTCAGGAAAACTCCTGCGGGCACGACTACGCGCCCGCCGCCCGCACGGTTGCAGGCATCTATGGCCTTGCGTATGGCTTCCGTGGAGTCCGCTTGGCCGCCCGCACGCGCGCCGTAGTCCGTGATTCTGAAGTCGCGCGCGGGGAACCTCGGCGGCCTGATGCGCGCTAGGATTGCGGGCACGGACGCCCATCCCGTTAAGCTTCTTCTTGCGCCTCTCTGTTGTTGAATCGCGGGCGGCGCGGCGGTGCTGACAGGGACGTATGACTGAACCAGGACGAGCAATAAAAGCGCTGCCGTGCGAGGGACTATGCGGCACATGAAAGCTGCACCCCTTTATTTTTTTTTGGCTTTGCTTGGAACCTGAGATGATAATAGCAGAAAGATATTCGAATCCCACCGTCTATGCCACTGGAATGCAGCGCCGGTTTGGGGCGGGGCAGTACGATGCCGAGCTATTGGTCTACCTTAACGGGAGTCCCTTTGATGCCGGGCGAATATTTCTTCCTGTACTCTTCTAACTCGTCCGCGAGCTTAGCATCAAGCCGCCTCAGCCTGGCTAGCTCTTCCTCCACCGGAAACTTATTCTTATCCGAGAGCGTGTCCGCAAGCTGGATGTATGCTTTGCAGAGGGCGTATTGCGCCTTCACGAAATCCGGCCTTATCTCCAGCGCCTTTTTGAAATAGACTAGGGCGCGCTCCTGCCGTCTATCCACGACCCACGAATCGCCCTCCATCAACGCAAGCCCCATCTCAAGGAGCGCTTCAGGGTCGTCAGGCTTTTGAGCGAGCGCATCCGTAGCACGCTTCAGCTTCTCCGCACGCTCAAGCACGGTGATGAAGTTCGGGAACGTGTAGTCTTTGTCAGACGTTCTGCCTTCCCACAGTTCGCGCGCTTCCTTGAGCCGTCCCTGTTTGACCATCAACCGGCCCAGGGCAAAGCGGCCCGCCATGCGTTTAGGGTCTGCCGCCATTCCCTTCCTGAAAACTTCTTCAGCGCCCTTTTCATCCTTGGCGTGTGCGAGCAGTTCTCCTAAAGGCTCGTAAGGCGCAAGGAAGCGAGGATTGGCTTTGATGGCCGACTGGTAAGCCACCACAGCTTCACCCTTGCGCTTCTCGTCATAAGCGAGCGTGTCGCCAATCGTCGCGTAGGCTTCGGCGAAGTTGGGGTCTAGCTCCAGAGCTTTGCGCGCACCCGCGAGCGCCTCTTCTTTAGCGCCGCGCCTGGCGTCAGCCTGCGCCTTCACCAGATAAAGCTGCTTGTTCCCAGGCTCAAGCTGTATGGCCTTTGCCAACTCTTCGGAAGCGCTACGCATCTTCATCTGCGCCATGTAGACGAGACCCGCGATGGCGTGCGGCCTGTAGTCCTTCGGTCTAAGGCTCGCGGCCTTCACGCAATTCGCCAGAGCCTCGTCATACTTCTTCAGCCTGTAGAGTTCAAACGCGTTTCGAAGGGCCGCATCGGCCTCTCCGTCCTGCAATCTTCCAGCAGCTATAAGCGAAGGCGACAATCCTGCGCGGGGCCGCACGAGCGTCGCCGCTCGAATGTACGTCACGCCAAGACCGCCCACAAAAACAGATGCGATGAGGATACGTTGCAAGCTTTTCATGGCATAAATATACCCGACTCGCCTGTAATGATTAAACCCTTCTTTATCGAATTCAAGATTACAGCGAGAACGCAAACCCGAACCAGCCAGGTTCAAGTTGCGGCGCGGTCAGGGAAACTTGGGAGCCACGGCGTAAGCTTTGCCTGAGTATTCACAGGCAAGAGATTCCGTCACGTCGGCCACGAAGCGATAGCCGCATTTGGGCACGGTCTCTATGTATTCGCGCTGCCCAGGCTCCTGCCCAAGCGCTTTCCGCAGAGCGCTCATGGTGACGGTCAGGTTGTTCTCTTCGACTATATGGCCGCCCCACACCTCGCGCATTATCTCTTCCTTGCCTACGAGGTGGCCGCTACGCTGCACCAGGAGCAGCAGCAGTTCGAAGATTCTGGAGGTGAGCGGCACGGGTTTTCCGTCCCGCAGCAAGCGACGCTCCGACACTTCAAGACGGAACGGGCCGAACTCATAGGTCTGCATGTCGCGTCGAAACCCTCCCTGAAGTTGTTTGAGGCGCTCGCGCGTTTCCTCCAACTCCTTCATGTGAAAGGCCAGGCTCTCTTGCAGGTACAGCACGCGAACGCCTACCTGCACGCGCGCACGCAACTCGCCCGCGTCGAAAGGCTTCGTTATGTAATCGTCTGCGCTTGAGTCAGGCACGCCCGTAGCGTCGCCCGCGTCTGTCTTCGTCGTCAGCAGGATGAGGTAAGGCGGTAGGATGTGATAACCGGAGCGAACCTTGCGGCAGACCTCCATCCCGTTCATGCCGGGCAGCATCGCGTCCAGAATCGCAATAATCGGAGCATCGCTCTTTTGAAGAGCGGCGAGCGCGGATAACCCTTCCTCTACGATTAACAGGTCATAGCCCGCATCGCGGAAAGTGGATTCGAGTTGGCGGCGCGTCGCCGCATCGTCTTCAGCAATGACCAATCTCACCATGACTTTCAAGTCATCCAGCACGTCGGATCGAACAGGCAGGGATTCCGTCACGATGATAGCAACATCTGCCGCAGGCAGTTCCTAAAATTTACTAATTTTTACGAATTCTCGTCCCGTCTTCAAACAAGCAATTGTTATGAGTCACCGGCGCTCGCGGCCAGCTATTCGGGCAAGCCTACGCGGCGCAGGAGGTATGAGAAGCGCGGGTCTTCACGAAGATAATCGAAGACGTGGAAGACCTTCAGGCTGGCTAAGACGTACGACCTCTCCTCGTACATTCTTTCCAGCAACTCGAAAGCCTTCTCTTTCTCTTTCAATCCTATGTATATGAAGAGGGGCGCGAAGGTGGGCACGTATCTTTCCCTGGACTGTCGCTCAAGCTTTTCGAGCAGGGCCAGCGCTTCATCCACCCTTCCAAGGCGCGCGTAGACGTAGCCCAACAAGCCTTGCGTCTCCGTGTCGTCTGTCATGGCAATACATTTTTTGAACTCGTCTATGGCCTCTTCGTAAGCGCCTTTCTCGGAGTGAATCAATCCTATGATGCCATGCGCCCAGGGGAAATTTTCATCCAGTTCCATAGCCTGATGGCAGTACTCAATCGCGGCCTTGTACTGTCGGCTCTGCAAAAGAATCCGCGCAATCTGTGTGCAGACGAGCGGCGAAAGCGGATCTATTAGCTGCGAACGCTTGACGGCGGCCATCGCCTCGTCCGTCCGCCCCATCATCATCCAGAAGGTAGAGTACCAGAAGTAAACCTGAGCGGAGTTTGGGTCAAGAGCGAGCGCCTGCTCGAATTCGCGTTTGGCGTCCTGCCAGTTTAGTGAATACAAATCGAGTATGCCGAGCACCGCATAAGCTTCTGCAAACGAATCGTCCAACTCAAGCGCACGGGTCGCGGCTTTCCTGGCGATGGGAAAAGTCTCTTTGCCGGGCATTATGTTCCAGGAGGTGAGGCTGAGATAGCAGGCGGCCAGCCCCACATGCGCCGGAGCATAGCTCTCATCGACTTTAATCGCTTCCTCGAAATAATGAATCCCTTTCCTGATGCCCTTCTCAGTCCGTTTGTTCCAGAAGTAACGGCCATGCAGGTAAAGGTTATAAGCCTCTATGTTGTTCGTATGATAGTTTGCGAGGCGCAGCTTCTGCTCGCTGGTGAGCTTGAGCCGCAGGCTCTTGGTTATCTCTTCGGTAATCTCCCTTTGCACGGAGAAGATGTCGGAAGGCTTGCGCTCGTAGCGCTCGCCCCAGAGTTGCGAGCCGTCCAAGACTTTCACCAGCTCTGTCCCGATAATCAGAAGGCCCTGAACCTTTTGAACCCCGCCGACGAGAACGGCCTCCACGCCCAACTCCGCCCCAGCTTCCTTTGGCTCAACGTCTCTCAGCCTGAAGCGGAAGACGGAACTGCGAGCCATAACCCTTAGCTGCGAGAGCCTGGACAGGCTGTTGATAATGGTTTCAGTGATACCGTCTACGAAGTAGTTTAGATTTTTGTCCGCCTCCAGATTCATAAAGGGCAGCACGGCCAGAGAACTCACGGCATCGCCGGGGCCGCTCGTTAATCGCTGCTCACGTAAAAAACTTTTCCCGGTCTCCTCTACTTCGCCCTCCACGCGCCCTACGAAACGGTAGCCGCGCTTCGGCACAGTCTCTATATATTCTCGCCCGCCACGACTCTCGCCCAGTGCGCGGCGCAGCGCGCTCATGCTCACCGTCAGATTATTGGCTTCGACGAAGAGGCCGGGCCAGATTTTCCGCATCAACTCTTCTTTCGTCACTAACTGCCCGCTTTTCTCCACCAGCAATAAAAGGATGTCGAAGAGTTTCGCGGTGAGCGGGACTGCTGTGCCGTCACGAAAGAGCTTGCGCGCCGCCGCGTCCAGGCGGAAGGGGCCGAAGCTGTAGACTCTGGAATTCATACCTTCTAAGCTCAGTTCTGGCCGTCAGAAAGCCGCAACGCTTCTTTACGCGCTTGAGGTTATAGACGTGAGGCCGTAATCAGAAGTTATCACACCTGATTTTAGAAAAACTACAACCGCCGAAGAAGCTGAGACATGGATTATGCTCGGGAAGCAATTTGCAATACAATCCTGATTTGGTCTATGGCGGCCCAAACTCATGCCCGAAGTCAGCATAATTATCACCACGCATGACCGCTCGCATCTGCTGCCGCGCGCCATAAAGAGCGCGCACGCCTCTAGCTGCAGAAGCGTTGAAGTCGTCGTCGTTGATGATGCTTCGGATGAAGACACCGCGCGCGTTTGCAGCAGCCTGCCCCGTGTGAAATACGTCAGGCTGGAGCGCAACCAGGGCGTGGCGGGCGCACGCAATCAAGGGATTCTTTCCAGTCGCGGAGAATACCTGAGCTTTCTGGACGACGATGACATAAGGCTGGAAGGCTCTCTGGACGAGCAGGTGGACGCGCTTGAAGGAGCGCCGGACGCAGGCTTCGTTTACGGGCAGGCAATCATAGGACTCAACGACGGCAACCCTACCTCGGACTTTTACCCGAAGCATTGCCCAAACGGAGATATTTTCTGGAAACTGCTTGAGCGCAACTTCGTCCCCTGCGGCACAGCCGTCTTCAGGCGCGCCTGCCTGAACCGTGTAGGCATGCTCGACCCTGCAATCCCGGGCATAGACGACTGGGATTTGTGGATTCGCATAAGTGAACTCTATCCCGTGCTGTCATTGGAGCGGCCCGCGATTGTTTGGCGCAAGTCAACGCCCGTTTCGGGGCAGGGCACCTCAAACGCTCTGCGGATAGTCGAACTGAGCGCGCGACGGTTCAAAGAGAACTGGTCGAGCCTTCCGCGCGTTCTACAGTCTTCCGCACAGGCGCGCAAGCGAGTCTCGCGCAGGTTCTACGACAATATGACAAACCATCTTCTGTGGGATGCCGTGCGCTCAATGGCTGCCGGGCAATGGCTTCGCTCACAGAAAAATATTCTCGCCGCGATGCGCCTTTCTTCATACAGCGTCGCACGCGCCCTGCTTCGCCCGAAGAGCTACCGCTCTTTATTGACTCACGCTCCGAAAGAGATAATGGCCTCAAAGAATAGCCCACGCCGCTTGCCGCAGGTCGTCAGGAGCAGGTCATGAAGACTGTTTCCGGCAAAGGATTTTAGTCAGTGCCTTGGGCCGAATTGACGCCTTTCTCCGCGAGCTTATTTATCAATCGAGTTGTGCGCTCCTGGCTTCCTTTGGCGGTCAGGTGATAAACGCCGTCATAAAAATCGTCTATGGAGAAAGTCATCTCTTCCGGTGTATCTAAAATCTGGAATTGAAGGCGGCGCTGAAGCTCTGCGGCTATCTGACGTATGACCGCCCCGTGTTTCTCGAAAAGCTCCTGCGGCACAGGCGGGAAAGAATAGAAGACACGGACTCCTATTCTCTCGCACTCGTCGTTGAACTGGTTGAGTTCGTTGACGGCGCGCAAAATCTTTTCCTCGGTCACACGCACGTTGGCGGGGCCTGTCTGGATGCCTATGTTCCTGAGCAATGAAATCTGATGAGCGCGCACGATTATATCGCCGTAACGGTTGAAGGCGTCTCGCCTGTAGGGACTGTCGGAAGTCGCAAGGTACTGCCGCATGGCGTCTCCCTTGCGCTGGACTGTGTAGCGCAGGATATTTCCCGCGATGATGTGTCCCTTATCCAGCACCTCAAGATAGTTCGCAAAGGTAAACGCTCGAATCATGGACGGCCTGTGCTCGACTTCAGCGTAGAGGAAGTCGCCTTTGCCGTTGAAGAAATCTCCGTAGTGCTCGTATTCGGGTGAGACGATGACTATATCATTGCGCCTCAGCCAGGGCTTGACGTTCTTGAGCATGAAGGCCAGCCCGTCGCCTACGTTCAGTCCCATGTTCACGGGGTGATAGCCCGTGCGCCGCTCTATCTCCGCAGAATCAATCCCGAAGTTGAGGTTCGAGCCGCCAACCAGGATTATTCTTGGCGAAGCCTGGCTTTGAAGTAGCTCCTGCTTCTCATTTGTGACTGCGCCCACTTCTATGCTGAAGGGT
>JACVRN010000107.1 GCA_014534425.1 Pyrinomonadaceae bacterium | reverse complement strand
GGAGAAGACTGTGCCGACCACGGAGGTCAGACTGTCGTTTGTGGCTACATAAAGATGCCTGCCGTCCTTCTGCTTGGCGGCTTCGATGATGACGTTGCCGCGCGCAAGATTGACGGTCGTGCCCGAAGAGTTCTCTGAAACGAAGAACTCCGAGCGCTCGCGCATCTCTACCTGCGAGCCGTCGTTGAGCGTGACTACGGCGTTGGAATCGCGCGCCGTGCGAATGCGCTCGCCGCGACTGATGACATCGCCGGGCTTCAGAAGCGCTAGTTGCGAATCTGTCACTCTGTAGGCGGAGCCGTTGACGGCCTGAATAGTCCCGCGACCGTTGCCAGTGCCGAAGAAGCGCTGAAGGAAAGCAAAGAATCCTAGGCCGAGGCTTAAGACAAGCGTGGCGGCAATCGCCCATTTCCAGACGGGCGTGATTGTCGTAGTAGACCGCTTAATCTCTGCGACGCGTGCAGGCTTTGCCTCTACGCGCACGCCCGAGCGCGCGGCCTTCATGGCCTTGCGACATGGAATGCATTCCTGCGTGTGGTCTTCCAAAAGGAGCGCACGCGCGCCCGACAACTCGCCCTTGAGATAAGCGGGGATGAGCGACTGAAAATCGCTGCACCCGCGAATCTCTTCGACGGTCGAAGATTGAATCTCAGACGGAGCGCTCTCGGCGCTCAGTTCTGTTGAAAGTCGCGCCCACACGCGCTCTGCTGCGGCGTCTATGACCGAGCGATCAATCTCTTCTCGCATAATTCCGTCAGTCACTTTGTCCAAAATGTTTTCCAGTTCTACAGATTTACGCTTCATTGTACTTCTCCAGGTACTCGCCAATCTCTTTTCTCATGCGGCTGCGCGCTCTGTGTAGCGTCACGGCCACGACCATCTGCGAGGTTCCGAGCATATCTGCGATTTCGCGGTTGTCGTAGCCCTCGAAATAACGTAGCACGAAGACTTCCGATGCGCGCTCGCCCAGGCGGGCCACGGCCTCCTGTATGAGATTGCGAAGCTCTCTGTCTTCCGCAGCAGCTTCAGGACTGAGCCGCTTGTTGTCCGTCAGGTCGTACTCGACATCGTCTATGGCTACGGATTTTGAGCGGGTGTGGCTACGCATAAGGTCGAGCGAGGCGTTGACGGCGGCGCGCAGTAAATAGCCCTTGGGGCTTTCGGCCTGGTCAATCCCTTCGCTCGATTTGATGAGCCGCAGGAAGACTGTTTGCAGCACGTCTTCGGCATCCGAGGCCGAGCCGGTAATGCGGTAGGCCGTGCGAAAGACGTGTTCGTAGTGTTCTTGAAAGAGGCTCTCCAGCTCTCTGGGTTTTTGTGTGGCTTCGGGGAGCACTTTCGGTCGCGTTCGAGCAGCAGCAGTGGCTTGCACGACTTCCTCCTTTAGATTATCTCCACTGATAAAACGACCCTCCCCACGATTTATTAACGCCCAGGAGCGATTTTTTTTCGAGGAAAAGACAGGAAAACGTAAAAATTCAACAGGATGGACAGGATAAGATAGGATAAAAGAAGAAGAAATTAATCTCTTTTTATCCTGTCTATCCTGTTAATTATTGACTTGCAAGAATGCGCTTGAGCGTGACAAGCACACCCAGATGGTAGGCGTTGTGGTCTGCTACGAGCAGGGCTTCGCGTAGGATTGTCTGCCCGTCGCCGTGTTCTATAGGCGCGAAGAGGTCTGTGGCGGGGTCTGCCACGAGGCGCTTGATGGCTTCCAGGTCTCTGCGAAAAGCCTCCACGCTCTCGTTCCATGCAGCCTCGTCCGCCTCTTTGTCCTTCGCGGGCCAGTAGCCTTCGGGCCAGGGCGGCGAGACGTGCGCGGCGTCGCGCGAGAATTCCAGTATGTCCCATTGCCCGATTCTCATTGCGCGCAATCACGATAATCTGACCCCATGATTCACGATAATGGGCAGAATCCTATATTGACACAGTCAAAACTCAAACCTTGAATTTCACACTCGGTTTGAGCTATAAGACGGCAAGAATATGCCTTACACCGAATACCACGTCCTGTATGTTGAAGACCCTGAGCCTCGCTGGGAAGTACAGTTCAGAAAGAGGCGCATGGGTTATCCGGCCTGGAACAAGCGAGTCGCACTGAGCACCGCCAAGGAGATGGCTAAAGAGAACAGGCCGAGCAAAGTCATCACTCACGACCGTAAATCAGGCAACGTGGAATCGGAGATAGTCTTTGAAGCTGACGAGCCGAAACGTGCCAAGGGGGTAAAACGCAAGCCCGACTGACAATTCTTTTCTTCTCTCTGAAAGGAGATTCTCCCATGAAAAGCCGTCTGTTTGTCTTTGGTCTTACACTTCTCGCTTTAACGCTTTGCTCAATACCAGCCTCCACGCAAACTCAGATGCCATCGTGCAGAGATATTCGCACTCTGGCAAATTGTCCTGATACGGGCTGCGGCGGCGCTAATGCCGACCCGCTCCTTAATCAGATGAAGAACCGGACTCGGAACGCCACCAGTCCTGAGAATTTGAATCTAGGTGACATCAGGGCGATACGGCAGCCAAGAAGCTGGCCTGTCGGTCAGGAGCGGTCTTCACTCGCTACCAATGAAGAAAGAGCAGTCAGGGTCACTGGGTTTTTAAGGCGAGCCAGCCAGTCAGGGAAAGAATCAACTAATTGCAATCTGCTTGGCGCAGCTAACAATGATAATCACCTTGACTTGGTTTCCAGCAGGAACGCCCCTCTGGGAACGGCTGTGACGGCAGAGATTACGCCGCGCGTCCGTCAGAATCACGACGGATGGGTCTTTAATAAGCTAAGTTTCCTTGCCCGGAAGAGGATGTTCGTGCGCGTGACCGGTTGGTTGACACTTGATACTCAGCACATAGACAGCCCTCTAACGAGGTCAACAAATTGGGAGGTTCATCCGGTTACAGAGTTTGAGGTCTGCACGAAGAGTGTGAGTGCGTGCAGAAGTGGGCAGGGCTGGGTGAGATTAGATGATTGGGAGGTGCCCTGATCTAGAGTAAAGCATAAGACGTTCAGGCAAAGGAAAGCGGCGAGGCCGTAGCCATCGCCGCTTTATTCTCCTTATGCTACGGGCAGAATTCTATTTTGACGCAGTCGAAACTTGGGGAGGCGAGACGCGCATCATGGAGACGAGATTAATCTCTTCGGCTATTAACTTCGCGGCTGTAGCACTCGGATGTGGGTCATTCCACGCGACCCTGGCCTCTGATAATTTCAGATTATCAATATGTGATTTAATAACGAAACACCGCACTCCGATACTTTCAAGTGCTGTTGAAACTCTCCTCTCGTAATCTTCCGCAGCTTCTTTATCAGAGTAATACCAGATGTCCCGATAAATCCCGACCTGAAAATCAATTCCATTCTGTTGGCACAGTTCTTTAATCCTTCTGGTGGCCTGCATTGAATAGTCGAGTGCGGGCCAATCAACTACAACCTTTTGTGTCTTATCTCTGTTCGTGATTGCTTTAATGCGGTCGCTGATTAGATATGAGATGTAAAAGTGAGCGTACATGAATCTGAGGAAGCGATGAAAACTAGAGTTGCTGGTATCATTGAACTGGCCGTTTCCAATCCCCCCGTGGTTATTATCGAATGTGATGTCGTTCGGAATGTAAAGCAAGATGACCTTTGAAACATTGTGAATCTCAAGATAATCCTTCAACGCGGCGTATTCATTCCAAGACGAATATCCCGGCACGCCGATATTAACCACCTGGTCTTTTGTGAGTCTCTGAAGCTGAGAGGGTATTGTCTCGTCATCATTTAGCCCATAGCCGAACACAACCGAATCGCCCAAAAGGAGCACCTTACGCTCGCTCTCCACATGAGGGGCAACGACTCTGTAGCCATCCGAATCAATCGTTGCGAGTACACCGCTATAGTCAGATGTACTTGATGGCTTCAGCTTGTAAGGCAGCAGTTCGTTGTTGTTGGAAATGAATGCAGAACTCAACAGCAAGGCGGGGCGATAACCTATTTCTCTCAATGTAATCTCGCAAATGAGGACTCCGACAAGGATGGAGAGGCATAACGTGAGAGTGCGCTTCATGGTCGGAGAGTCTAGCCTACGGGCTGAGTCTACCGCAAGTCCTTACTTATCTTTCTCCTTTGGGAGTGGCATTAACGCACCTGGCGTTTTAAGTTTTAAGCGCTCACGCTCCTTTACAGCCTCATTCGTGTACCTACCCGAATAGTCCGTTTGCTCGTGTAAAGGTAGCATCTTCTGGTGATACTCGGTGATAAATTCCCCGGCACTGTCCGTTGTATTGGTAGCTGGGCCGCGCACGAACTCATCGTTACGCTCTGCCATCACCATCCACCCGCAAGTCTTGGCCTTTCCCTTCTCACTCTCGATTACGAAGTGACCATCTTGCAGAGTTGCGCGCCACACTCCCGCTACTCTATCCCAGCGACCTTCTGTTGAATCATCCGCGTTCCACATAAAGAGGATGGCGTCACGAGCTAAGCTCTTGAACGTGCCGGGCGTCATACCAAACCTCTCATCTAGGTTAATCTCGGCGCGGCCTTTAATCAGCGCAGATTCTCCCCAATACTGGAGGCCATAGAATGGGCCTTCAATGAAGCCATGCCTTAACCTAACGCCCTGTGCTGCTAATTCAGGCAGAGGATGCGGGATGTCGAACGTACCCGCATTCTTTGAGAGCGTGGCGTCAACATGGAGATTCGTCTTGAATACTTGACGGTCAAATCCACCCTGCCAGGACTTGAACTCTATATCACCATTTCCACCGTTGCGCCTTACTGTCCATCCAATATCAGGGTCGCCACCGCTAGGCTCACCGTCGGAGAAATTAAGATACCTGTTGCCGGTAGTTCTCGTACCAACGACAGAGCCTTCGTCGGTCGCGAAGTTCGTGATGCCGCAAGCGCCAGCACCGCCGCCTATGGCTTGGGGGATTCTTGATAGCCGACTTCGCATCTTCGCCCTTATGCCTTCAGAGCCGAAGTTAATCTCCCCACTCCCACTGTTAGCAAATTGGTCGAAGCCCACAAGATTTTTCTTCTCATAGACACCTAACCCGTTCTTTACAAGTACAACGACGTAAGGCTCTGCCTCGGCTATCCCTCCCTGATTACCTTCATAGCCATGCAGTATCTCCTGACCGCCCTTCCTCAAGCGCATACTTAAAGCAGAATTGACGCCAAACAAAGCCCAATCCTCATTGGCAAAGTCCGCTTCGGTAGTTTCAACATGACCCGAAGCATCGCCGCCGCCCACGCCGCGAAACATCACCACCTCATCATTGCGGAGCGCCGCTGTCAGCCATGAGTTTTCAATCACCAGCCGCCCATTATCCATCTCTATGGCGTGGGTTGTAGGACGAGAGCCGGAAGAAAGAGTGTCCGTCAAATCGAAGTGGCTATGATTAACCGATAGATGCCCGCCCTCCATCTTGAGGAAATGCCTCGCCTGCTCGCTTCGGCAGTTATCAATAGAGCAGGGGTCACCGCCCTTCATGTGAACGTCAAAGCCGTTGTAAGTAAAGAACGAGTCTTCTATATGCCAATTGCCAGCTACGCCGCCATAGAAGGCGACGCGCCCTGCTTTCAGCCAGCTTCTTTCACCTATTAACACACCGAGAGCGTTGGGGTTGTCTTCAATGACGATGCAGCGACCCCTATCATCGTTAGTAGAGTCACCGCTGTTAGAGGCATAGATAGTCGTGTTAAGAATGGCGATGTTCTCATTATTCGCCCCGGCGTTATAACCAATTCTTATGCCTGCGAAAGATGAGCGCACCCCGCTAAAGTTGATATAACAGTCGCGGATTAAATAATCGCCCTCCGCGCCGGACGAACAGAGGAAAATGGCAGAATCAGCCCCAACGTCCGAAGCTCCCCCGTCCTGATGGCATTGAAAAGCCAGACCTAAAAACTGAACCGCGCTGCATCCGTCAATCTTAAAGATATTGATGCCCTCGGCCAGCGCGTGAAATGTTGGTGCGTCCCCAGGCACATTAGTGTTGTGCCCTGCGAATGCCCCTCGGAAAATGAGGTTCTGCTTTGTACTTGGAATGACTATATCTTCTGCGACTCCGTACCCCCAATTTGGGAAATAAAGCTCAGCCCCATCGGGAGCTTCATCAATCATCTGCTGTATGATTGCACTATCGTCAGAAAAGCCATCCAAGCTCCATCCCGCATATTGTGTTGCATAAATCCTATATAGACCGAAATCATGCGTAATCGTATTTGACCAGTCGCTATCCGGCGCGCCGTCAAACTTTACGCGCACTTCAACGATGCCCCCACGGAGCCAGGGAACAAGTACCTCTCTCTGCAAACCGTTGAAGACGAATTGGCGGCTGGAGCCGTTAGCGGTCGAAGGCCACAAGGTGCCCTGCTGCCTGATTTGCACGCGCGTGGCCGTGACACTCCCTACGAGATTTGCGGAGGCAATGTGCAGAGCGAGCACGTCAGTTAGGCTTGTCAGGCCATCTACAGAAAGAACGGGTGCGTCGATTTCATTGCCTGTAGTGGAATATGCATTCCAGACAAAATAGTTATCGCTCTGCGTCCATTGTGACGTGTTGCCGAAGCGGTCTACGGCGCGCACGTACGCGCTGTCTGTATTAAGCGGGCTGTCCTGACTGAGCAGGAATTTCTTATTCGCCCCTCGATACATCAGATTAGAAGGCGTGCCGCCCGTGTATTTAGTGTCGGCTGCGGAATGTGCAGGCGGAGCAGGTGAAATCTGCGTTGCGCCAGTTAAGTTTTTATAAACTTCATATACTACGCCAGTCTCGTTCCCAGTTGCTGAAAAATAGTAAAGCGTCTCCCTGCCATGTCCTGCATCTTCAACCCAGAAATCTGTAATGCTAGGAAGTGCAGGCGGGGCGATAGAGTTTGTTGCTCCTGATGATGAGCTAAAGCCCGACCAATTCCTTGCATAAACCTTAAAGGAGAGAGCGCCGTTCCAATTAGATGGAGGCGTATAGGTGAATTCAAGAGAGCCGCCCACCTTTGTGTAAAGGGTCTCGACTGCCCCTGCTACCGTATAGACTTCGTAGAACTGAATGTCGCCATCAGTTGAGGCTAAAAAAGTACCGCGAATTTTTCCCGAGAGAGCTTCAAAGTTAAGCGCCAAACTTGTAGGTGAAGCAGGAAGCGTCACCTTGCCTGTAATCGTTCGTGAGGCAGAGGTGGCAGCATTGCTGTCGGCAGCAGCGAAGCTGGATTCCGGCACAACCCTAACATCATAGGCCGTCTTCTCTACTCCTCTGATTTCCAGAGAGCCTACGAGCGTATCAATAGCCGGGTCAATCGTGCCGCCGTCTTTAGCCTGATTCCAGGCTTCAGTAGATTTCTTATACCAGACACGGCCAATCTGCTTATTCACATAAGGAGCAAACTGCGCCGTGACCTGTAAGAGCGTAACGACCGTCTGGTCTGCCTGAAGAATGTTGCGCTCTGCGAGGGTGACAGATGTCACCTGCGGAGGAGATGCAAACACATTAGGGTCTGCTGGGGGGAGCGGACGAGTGATGGGGCCGTGGTCAGTATCCGAATAACAATTAGGGTCATAAAGCATCCCTACCATCGGATAGCCAAGCTTAGTATCTTCAGTCTCTTCCTTCTCATAGATTTTGAACTGCACGCCGTCCCACGTTGGAACAACATCGCTCAGCTCTACCACACTGGCGGGAAGAACCGAATAGCTATCAGGCGAGCCTTCAAACTCAGCAATCTGCCCTAGATCACAATGCACGCGCGCATTGTATTCTCCAACTCTCTGGGCCTGCGACGCGTATGCGCCGCCTATTTTGATCTCTAATATCTTGTGCTCTTCGTTCGGGCCAATCGCGCGCTCTACCTCAACAACCGGAGCAGCGCCTTCTTTCCCTGCCTCAACTAAAAGCGGTGTGTCCAGGTCGCGGAAATAGACCATGACTTTGGTGAACTTCTTGCTTTTGTCCACCGGGTAAGTTTTGAAGGCACCAATTGGCAGCTTCGTGAGATCGAAAGTAAAGATGGGGTTGCGCGCGTGCGGAGTCAGAAAATAGAGCTTGCCGTTGGCGCGCTCCCACTCTGCACAAGCGACCTCAGCTATCTTTTTCATCCCCGCTCGCAGAAAGAACGGGGGCATAAAGAAGAGATTAGAGAGAAAGCGTGGAATCTCGCGTGCTGAGGTGCCGTCATTCCAACCTATCAGTGCCGCGCAGTCCTCTTTCCAATTAACCCATTCCGTCCAATCAATGATTGTCGCTTTGCGAAGGCCCCAACGAAGGATGAGGTCTATCATCTGGCGCGCAGGGCTTTGAGAGTAGAAATAGTAGTTGCGTGGCGTAGCGCCTACGGGTAGCAGATTTCCGTTTGAATCTATCTGCTGGCCCGCGCCGTTGTAGTCAGCGACCTTGAGGCAGCGATAGACGCCCTCTATGTCGTCAGGATTATCATCTTCAGCAAAGGCCCCGCGCAGGCGTACATTGACGTAGGCAGCGCCCGGATAAGTTTCGCCAGGAAAGAAAGCGTCTGCCACATCAACAGGCCCGCCATGGTGAAATGAGAAATCCGCAGGCGCAATGACATTGCCATTATAGTAGAGACCATCGCAGCCGTCCCATTCATCCAGGCCGAGGCCGTAGCGCAGATATATCTCTTTGTTATTGCCTACGAGGTTAACCCTCTTCTTGAGGCGATAGCCTCTAACGGCATGTTTACCGTAGGCAATAGCAAAGCGCGCATTCTTGTCTATTTGTGCGTCGTCCGTCTCTGCCATTAAACTTCCTGAAAGACTGTGCTCCAACTAACAAGATTGCCGCCCAGATGCCATTTATCTTTAAGCTTGGCGTCTATTCGTCCCGTGAGTTCAAGATCTAAATCGGGATGAGGTAGAATCAAATCCTCGCGTCCATAATGTTCATCCCAAAACTGAAAGACCTCCTCATACTCTTCGCGCGGTCGTAGATTGGCGACCAGGTCAACCTTTCGTTTACTACCTCGCTTGATGTTGCCCTGCCAGGGGCCTACCTGCGGCGTCCAAATGAGCACGTTCTTATCCGCCTCGCCTTCGTATTCCCAGCTTGGCGGATAAGGGAAGACTCCCGTCACGGTGATAGTCACATAGGTCGGAGGGTCAACCCCATTGGTTGCAGTGAGAACATAGGTGCCCGTTCTGTTCGGCGCAGTGTAGGTAGTCGAAGCTCCTGAAGCCGCAGAAAGAGTGCCTCGTGTCACGCTCCAATTCACGGATTGGTTGGCCGTGAAAACTTGCGTCTGCTTGCCACGTAGAATCGCGCTGTTAGGTGTAACTATTGGTGAAGGCATAACTGTTAATAAACGAAGACTGGCACGCGCGGCCCTGTTCCAGGCTCGCTAGGGTCAACCCCGCCGCCCCCTCCTCCTGGACGCGTGGGCGGCAGATCAATCGGGAATGGCGGCCTCTCTGAGGGGGGCGCGGGTGTCAGAGCAGGAAAGAGTTCAAGAACGGTCTTCCCCATTATCACAACTGAATCCAAGCTATTTACCAGGAGGAAAGTAACCACAGGCGGCTTGGCTTTATCATCCAGCGCGGCGTTTTCTATATCGCCCTCAAGCTTCTGATCGTAATAGGCTAGAGGGATATTGCTTTCTATAAAGCCGTCTATCTCTTCATCAATGAAAACAATCCCCAGCACGCCTGTAGCGCCGTCCAGAAGATTCACGTCGCTCGCTATGGTCGTGCCGAGCGTCTGGTCTACGTTATCTACGCTGAGCGGAATACTCTCAACCTCATCCGTCATGCAGCCTGTGAGCTTCAGCGTCTCAAGCTCGTGAAGCTTCGCCAGATACTGAACGCCATTGAGCATCAATTTCGCCGTGGCCCAATGCAGAGGCGTGCCGTCCGACAAAGTAATGTCCAGCACAGAATGAGTGCCGTAGCCCCGGCCTCTCGCCAGAAGAGCCTTTATCTCATTTGATAATCCGCGCTCTCTGCCGGTCATTTAGAATCCCTTCTTCCCTTGATTGGCTGTATTGTTGTTAGCCGTAACCTTCCGGCCTTCGTAGCTGCCCATCGTGTTGAGCGTCACCTTACGACCGTTCGGAGACTCCATAACCCTAAGAACAAATTTTTCCCCATTGAATTCCTGCACCAGTGTTATGTTGATGTCTCCTTCCTTTTCACTTGAGCTAGAAGCAGACGGGAGCGGAGGCAGAGTGACATTCGGCTGTGCGCCGCCATCGGCAAAGCCTGGTGCATTCTCAAAGCCCGGCACGTTCAGCGCACTCAGAAGAGGTGTTAGCGGCATCCACTGCTCTGGATTCAGAATCACTTCATTGCCAGTGAAGCGCGCGGTGTATTGATCGCTTCTCGAATACGGGCCTGGCGTCAGCCCCAACGGACGCATGGGCAATAGCTGTGATACGAGCTGCGAGTGATACGTGCCGCCGTCAGCAAAGCGGCGAGCGACATAGCCGCCCATGTTGAATTCAGGCTCAAGAAGGTCGTCTCGCTTCTTAGCTTCCTCTGCATCTTTAGCGGCTTTTTGAATCAGAGGGAGATAGCTCTGCTCAAATCCACCTTGCCCATACCATACGTCTGTCGCTATGCGTTTTGTCTTTGAATCGTAATGAGCTATTGAAGCGAAATAATCGCTCTTGATTTTGCCCCACTCTCCCATAGCATCATTGAGCGACAATTCGCCTCTGGTAGTTCGATTCAAAACGTCAATTATTCTGCTGTAGGTGTCAGAGTTTAACTGCGCTCGTGCGGTCTCATTCTTTCTTCGCTGAGCATTGCGATTTAAGAAATAAGCTCCTATCAACAAAGCGCCAGCCGCAGCAATCGTGAATGGATTTGTCAGGAATGCGCCAAGCGAACTGAATATGCCGGTGAGTGAGCCTGCCGCTCCAACAGCATGTGCCCCCAGGCCGAACAATCCAGGCGCGAGAAATGCTCCGACAGTTCCGCCAGCAAGCAGCCCTCCGATGCCGCCCAGGATGCCGCCCAAACCACTGCCGCCGCCTACGAGTCCAGCACCGAGACTGAGACCCAGGAACGGAGCAGCCATAGCCAGTGAGCCTGTCAGACCGCCCAGGCTGAAGAGAGAGCTTGCACCAGCATTCGCTGCTGTCGGAGCGGCAAGCTGCGCGATCTGTGAAATCTGCGACCACTGGTTAGCCTGCTCCGTGAGAGAAGTGGGAGCCGTGATTCCGCTACCGGATGAGAGGCCAGGTAGTCCTAGACCGCTCAGAATCGCAGCCGCAGGATTGCCGCCACTGAAGCCTCCAGTCAGGGACGCCCCCCCACCTTGCGGTCTGAAAATGCTGCTGAATAGATTGCCGAAGAAGCCCCCGCCCCCGCCGCTAGATGAAGGCGCGCCAGAAGCGAATGCGCCTTGCCCTCCTGACTGCGGGAATATGGCATCAAGGATGCGTATGAATATTCTATTAATGGCAAGTCGAGCCAGGTTAGAGAAGATGTTTCCAAAGAGCTTGTCTACTTTACCTAGTGCTCGCTCTACGGCATCCCCCGCACGGTCTGCCAAGCTGACGAAGCTATCAGCGAACGAATCAGTCAAGGACTTCTGGCCTGCGAAATGCTCCATTACGCGGGCACGTAACTGGTCACTGTGGAAAACCATTGCATCAGCCAGCTTGACCTGCGAGATGATCATGCTTTCTCTGGCATACTGATCTGCAAGCACCACATCATTGATGGCCTGCTGCCACGCGTTTCGATAACGCAAAGCGGCTGTCCCGGACACGACAGCTATCTCGTTCTGGAGATTCTGAAATTCGCGGTCTAGTTGATTGCGTTCGCGCTGAACCGGTGTTAGCTGTGCATCGAACTCCTGTGAGGCTTTCAGGAGCGAGGCGATGCTATTAGAAATCTTACGTACAGTGTCAACATCATCGCCAAAGGTTCCGGTAGCCCACAGAATCTTATAAATCTCATCAGAGAGGGCTGACAGCTTCTTTGGGTCAGAGAGGTCAACCGTCTTAAGAAAATCCATTAAGGGGTCAAAGGCATTGACCGGTAGTTGAAGCTCCTTCATATCCAAGAAGCTTTCAAGCAGTTTCTGGACTTCGCTCTTCTCTGCAATCTGAGCAAAGTCACGCATATTCTTTTGAAGATTGCGGCCAAGCTCAGACACAGATTGATTAATGCTCTTGATTGTTTCCTGATACTCTCGCCTGCTTGCTGCGTCCTGCTGAGCCTTATCCCACTGCTGCATAGCAACGCGCAGATTGGTGATTAGCACCGCATCCACTTTGGCATCATCACCTAAATTCTTCAGCCAAAATTCCAGGGCCTGTCTATGATTGAAGCCTTCGCCGCTAGTGGCATTCAGTTCAGCGATGCTCTTCTGTGCATCTTTGAGCATGTTATTGGCTTCTTCTGTAGCCTTCTTCGTGCTCTGAAGCTGAGCGGCTAGCTTGGCGGCTTCTTCCGGGGTCGTAGGCAGCACTGGATCCTTTGAGATGCCGAGTTCTCTACGCAGATTCTTGATGTCTTCCAGGCTCTTCTTAAAATCCTGTAGCGTGCGCAACTCGTCAGAGCGTCCCGCCTGGTCTTGTGGCAGCACTAAGCTCTGGTTAAAATTCAGCGCGCGACGGAGCTTGAGAATATCTTCTAGCTCCTGCTTTTCATTCTCTAAGTCTTCTTTCTTAATGAGGAGCTTGAAAAGTTCGCCGCCATCTGTCGGGCCTTTCTTCAGAGCTTCAACTTTTGCCGTAAGAGTATCTACCTCTTTGGTCAACTCTTTTACCGGGTCTGCTGTTTTGGTTGCCTGCTCCCCGATGGCCTTCACGTTCTGACCGATTGAAGCCGCATCGCGTATTGCCTTTTGGACTTCAGCAGGCAACAGCGCAATACGACGCGCATAATCAGCCTGGTTGAGCGCGCCCGATTTAGCAGCGCTATTAACTGCCTGAATCTGCGGAAGCAACTCGCGCAACACTTCATTGTAATTGCGGCCATTATTAGTAGCGGTCGAAAGATTCTCAGATAATCGCTTGCCTAACTCTATCAACCCTGCATCAGTAGTCTTTACATCTCCTTCAGGAAGTCTGAATTCAACCTTCTGATTCGCATAGTTGTGCATTTGAATCGTGGCTTCACGCCATGCCTGCGCGTTATCTTTGACCGCTCCGGTATTATCCTTAACAGCATCTTTATTCTCATTCGCAGCCTGCGTCGTTTTATCTATTGTCAGGCTAAATAACTTCTGCTGATCTGATGCGTCTAAAGTAGAATCATAGAATTTAGTCAACGCCTCACGGTTGTAACCCAACGCTTGTGTTGCTTGTAGATTCTTCTCAATATTTGCGGCAAGCTGCTTGTTTAGCTCGCTCTTTTTCCCCGTCAAAGAAACTATGCGCTCGCTGTGCCTATCTATCTGCTGCGTAGCATAGACAGTCACACCGGCCTCAAGCTCAAAGGTTTCTTTACCTTGCGCTAGTGCTTGGTTGGCACGCTGAATGATTGCCTCAGAATCCTTTATCGCTCTGTTGTAGTCCTCAACGGATTCGGACTGGTCAATAATTGCTTTAGCAGTGAGCCGTAGCGTAGCCTCAAGCTCAATCTGGTTTACTCTCAGATTATCTTTTATAACGCCTGAAAGGGCTGCTACCCGCTCTTTTTCATCCTTCAGGCTGTTGATGTATGCCTGTGTAGTTGGATCGAGCCGCCCTAATATCGCATTCAGTCTCTCGTGCTGCTCGGCTGATATACTCTGCGCCGCAGATAAGGTTTGCAGTTCCTGGGCTGTCTCTTTGTTCTGAGCGAAGGCCTTACCCTGAGTATTAATCTGCTCTAAAGTAATCTTGTTGGCTCTATCAGCCGCGCTCTCATAAGACTTGATGGCATAGATGAGCAGGCCGATTGCCGCTACAGCTACGATTCCCCATCCAGTCATAAAGGCTGTTGCCCCCTGCGCGGAGAGAAGCGAGACCTGATTGAAGGCAAACATCACCCTGATAGTGTTCTGAAGGCTGGCAATCAGTTGCGGCAGGCGCGTTGCTGCTGTCAGGAATAACTCAGTATTCCAGATGGCATGAGCAGCCGCTAATCCGATCACGACAGAGGTAGCAACAAGGAAGATAGCCGGATAGGTATTGACGAGTTTAAGAATTCCCGTCAGTAAAGGCTCAGCGAAAAGGAAGGTCTTGATTAGACCTCTCTCAATCGCTATTTTAGCCTCCTCAGCTTGCGCGCTGAGCGATTCCTTCTGCTTTTGAAATGCCTCTTCAATAGTGCCCGAAGCAGACGCCACGCCCTTCAGATCGTTGGCAAAAGTCTTAGCCTGGTTGCCCGTCACGGACATGACGAAAGAGAGGCCCTGGACGTTTCCGAAGAGCGTAGCCATCTTCTCAACGTCGCCGCCCGTAGCCTCTGATACTTCATTGAGGAAGCCTGCCAACCCTTTAGCTTTAAGAGCCTGTGCATCAAATTCGATACCTAGCTCTTTCGCCAGCTTCTGAGCTTCACTGCTCGGCTGAAGAATGTTGGAGATAGCCGAGCGCATTCCTTCAATCGCAACTGTTGGGCGATTAGTACGCGAAGAAGTGGCGATGGCCGCAAACATCTCGTCCAGGGAGATTCCCGCTTGAGCAGCGATGTTGGAGACGAGGCCGATTGATTGTGCGAGTTGTGGAAACTCTACCTTGCCGCGCTTTACTGTCTCGAAAGCCTTGTCATAAATAGCTGGTAGGTCTTTGCCCTGAAGATTGAAGCTCGCCATGATAGACGTGCCCATGTCTACCGTCTCGAATGTGCTGGCGAGGCCCGCGCGTGCGGCTTTAGCGGATATGGCAATGGCATCTAAAGCTTCAGACTTATCAACACCACTTGAGATTGCCTGATACATACCGCGCGCAAGCTCAGAGGTATGACCGAGAGCCGGATCGAGGTCTAAGAGGCCGTCACGGTAGCGTGAAAGCGAGTCTTCTTTATCAAGGAGAGTGTCGAGGTTGGCGAGTTCTTTTCCGAATTGCAGTAGTTCTTGGGTTGAGTTAATTGCTTCGCGTGTGACAAAAGAAATTGCGCGAGCAGTAAGGTCGGCTTGAATGAAAGCGTTTCTCATTCCGCCGTTGCTCGCGCGGTCTGCCGTTTCGTCCATTCGCTGAAAGGCGTTGACGAGCCTGTTGACAGACGCTTCCGCAGCTTTGGAATCTGCGACTATTACTATGGGAACAAATCTAGGCAAAAGAAAAAGCCCCGAACTGTGGAATCTTCTCCACGTTTCAGGACTCACTAGGAATCACTAAGGTTAGATTATACTGGCGCACGTTGCGCCACTAAGAAATTTATACCACAGCCTTAATTACTACTGCAAACTTTTTATGCAGCCCGTTCTTTTATTCTGCCATGCGGACACTCCCCATAGAAGCCCTTAGCCATATTGCAATTATGGCAGAGCGCCTGATACTCCCCTTGCGGGAAGCCCTGCTTTTTAAGCCAGCGATAAAAATTAACGCCCCTTCGCTTTAGCTCTCTTCGCTGTTTGCTGCCCCCTCCGTTAACATGGTCAATAGCCAAAAATTCAAGAGCAGATTCACCGCAGCAAGCACACTGCCCGCCGTATGCTGCGAATGTTTCTATTCGGAGCTTATATACGTGCCTCCGCATGGCTTCTCCGTTCTTATTAACGCCATGCTTTAGGGTCGGCGCATCTGTTTTGTGAGGACAGGTCGCATAGAACGCTTTAGCTGTATTGCAGTTATGGCAGAGTAGTTGAAAGGTCTTAGGGCAACCTTGTTTTATTAGCCAGTTATAGAAAGCCAGCCCGCGCAGTTTTGATTCTCTTCTATGCTGCGCTCCATCATCAAAGATGTGGTCAATAGCAAGAAACTCTAAGGTTGATTCGCCGCAGCATACACATTTACCGCCGTATGAATTGATAATTTGCGCGCGTAGCTCACGGGTTCTAACTTTAATATACTCCTTATTCTTATCAAGGCGTCTCTCACGGTCTTGTAAGTAAGCTAATTTCTGCCGTTCTTTTACTTGCTCTGAACTATGGCATGCTCGCAGACAGGCTCTACATTTAGAGCGATAACGAAGCTTGCCTCTATGAAAGACTTGGGAGAACTCCGAAAGAGACTTTACCCCTCTGCATTCGTTACACCGTTTACTATATCCTTGCAGGGCTTTAGACTCATAGCCCTTATTGCGGCACTTCATACTGCAATATGTCGAATGCTCTGCTCTACACAACCAAGCCTCATACTCTTTGCCACAAGCCGCACATATCTTTTTAACCACAGCTTTCTTTGCTTGTTGACAGGCGCGGCTGCAAAATCTTGAATCATTGGCTTTGCGAGGGGCTACTAAATAATTCCCCTCACACCGCTCACATTGTTTAGTTACTGGCATAGCCCGCCTCTGAAATAAACTCTCTAAGCCTGCTCTTACCATGAAGAGAAGGCATTTGCTTATGAAGCTGTACGTGACACGGATTACAGAGCGTGAGGCCGTTATCAACTTCAAAGATTAGCTCAGGATATAGCGCTACTGGCTTTATATGATGCGCGTGGAGATTCCCTCCCTTATCATCTCCGCAGTGCTGGCATGTATAGCCGTCGCGGTCATAAACACTCTTGCGCCAGTCCTTATATTCTCTTGAACCCATTATAGTATGCCGAATATCCCTTGAGCCGCCGCCTTTCCATCGCGCGCTATTCTTGCCTTTATTGTGGACGCTCATCCAATCGTTCTGACATTTCTTTGAACAAAAGACAGACTCCCTAGCATGCGCTGGCGATAGAAATTTCTCTGCCCCGCATTGCTTACATATAAAGCTGATTTTCTGCTTCCAATTATGATTATTAGCGCCCCTTCGACTTTCACCAAGCTTTATGTCTTTGCACCTTCTACTACAAAAGCGACTATCTATATTGGCCGGAACAACCAAGTATCTACCGCCGCAGTTCTCACAAGTCTTTTCTATCCGATTGTAGCGAGGGCTGCGATGTATTTTATAGAATGAAATCTGGCACTGCTTAGAACAAAAGCGCGAAGTATTAACTCTCTCCGGTCTAGGACGAAACCTTGCTCCGCATTGCTCACAGCTTTTTTCCTCTAGCTGAAATCGCATGGCTGAGTAATGACATTTTTTACTGCAATATTTAGATGTCCGAACCAAACAGGGACTAACCGTATATTCTTGGTGACACCATTCACATTGCTTGGCTACTGGCATATAGAGATAAAAAGGAGGGGCTTAAACGCGCCCCTCCCCTCCTCCCCCTGTAAGTCTTTCAAAAGCATTCCAATCAATTCCACTACCGACTTGATACTTCACGCCTTGCTCGACTACATGAGCCTCTTCCAAGTCGCTCAGAGCCTTATTAAGAATCTCTACCACGTTCTCTGTAGTGAAGAGGTCAAAGACTCCATCCTCTAGCGTAGCAAGCGCGATATTGATGCGCCGACGAGCCATGACGAGTTTTGAATGGTCTATGACTGCGACGGGATTGCTGGCGCTCATCTGACTTCACCTCGCAATCCCGCAGCTTTGATTGCTTTCTTCGCATAGGCTTCATAATCATCGGAGTAGTACAGCGATTCTAAGAAAGCGGCGTGCATTACTTCATGCGCCAACCTCACTCTATAAGTAGGGTGTCGCTC
>JACVRN010000020.1 GCA_014534425.1 Pyrinomonadaceae bacterium | reverse complement strand
TCTTCGGGTTGTGCTTGGCTAACACCTTCGTGATCGCCGCCGTCAGCGTGGTCTTCCCGTGGTCGACGTGCCCGATCGTCCCGATGTTGACGTGCGGCTTCGACCGGTCAAACTTCTCCTTCGCCATTTCCCTCTTGCCTCTTCTCGGTTGAGTTCTTCGGTGTAGCTTAAGCCCGAGACGGGATTTGAACCCGTGACCTCCTCCTTACCAAGGAGGCGCTCTACCCCTGAGCTACTCGGGCGCGACGCGTGCCCGAACCCCGCGGCCTTACAAAGTGGAGCGGGAGACGAGGCTCGAACTCGCGACCCTCAGCTTGGAAGGCTGATGCTCTACCAACTGAGCTACTCCCGCCCGAAACACGAAGGCAAAGGGATGAGGGATGAAGCAATCAAAGTTCATCCCTCACACTGCCGCCTTCATCCCTGCTCTGCTGGTGCAGGGGGTAGGATTCGAACCTACGTAGGGCGTTAGCCCGCCGGGTTTACAGCCCGGTGCCATTAACCACTCGACCACCCCTGCACGTCTCTCTAGCTTGTCAAAATTGCTGGAGCCGGCGAAGGGACTTGAACCCCCGACCCTCTGATTACAAATCAGATGCTCTACCAACTGAGCTACGCCGGCTCACATAGACTCCGTGGAGCGCTATCCGGCAAAACGTGGATACTACCAAGCGGCTTATCAAAACGCAAGCGCAGAAGGGGTTAGTCCTGCCTGCGGGGCTTAAAGAGCCTCGCGTTCAACACTGCAAAAATTTGTGTTGACCTCGCCCCGCGCCAGCCTGTAGGATTGTAATTGCCCCGAGCCGCGAGGGTCTGTTTTATGCCCCGGCTCTAAAAATCCTTCACGCTCACCGCGTTAAGCTTTAGAGTCGCCTCTAGCGGTCGAGCGACCAGCCGGTTTTGACTTCCTTCGAAGCCCGAAGCTTCAAACTCTTAAGGAGAACCTTCCAGTGCGTACCAGCAACCTGATATTTAGAAGCCTGAGTGCCTCGCTTCTGTTCATCGTCTGCGCCATCCTGAGTCCCGCGAGCGCGCAAACCAATCAATCTTCCGCCAGCCCCAGACAGCAGCCAACGCCCATACAGGTAACGCTTCCAGAGGCCAAGGCTCCTGCCAGAGTCGCAGGCGCGAACGAGCTTTACTGCGGCGGCTTTATACAGTACGCGCCCGCTCCGAATAAGCTACAGATCGTCGGCGGCGAAGACGAGCAGGAGCAGCGCATCTACTCGCAGGGTGACGTAGTGTTAATCAACGCCGGTTCGAATCAGGGCGTGACAGTCGGCCAGGAATTCTCCGTCGTGCGCCCGCGCGGCCAGTTTTCTTCTGACTTTACGAAGAAGAAGGGCTACCTGGGCGTCTACACGCAGGAGCTTGGGCGGCTGCGTGTCGTTGATGTTAAGGAGCGCGTCTCGGTTGCCCGTGTCGTACACTCCTGCGAGACCATGCTCCTCGGAGACCTGCTGCGCGCAGCCAACGAGCGCGCGGCTCCCTTCATTCGCAACGAAGTCCCGCTCAATCGCTTTGCAGACCCGACAGGAAAGCAGCGAGGGCGCATAGTTCTTGCTCGTGACGGGCGCGAAGCTCCCACCGTCAACGACATCGTCTACATAGACCTCGGCACGGAAGACAACATCAAGCCGAATGATTACCTCACCATCTATCGCCCGCTAGGCACAGGCAACGTCACGCGCTTTCGTGATGAAGAGGTCACGCCTACGGCCAGCGCAGGCTTTGAGAGCGAGCGCTACAAGGGAGGCAAGTTCTCCAACAAAGCGCAGCGCGTACAAGACCCCAACAATACGGGCGTCTACGGCCCCACGATTACGTCACCTGACGTTAAGAGAAGCCGTCCGCCCATGCCGCGTAAGGTAGTTGGCGAGATGGTCATCCTAAGCGTGCAGCAACGCACCGCCACAGCAGTTATCACACGCGTTGCACAGGAAGTACATACAGGCGATTTCGTAGAACTGCAATAAGCGAAAGAAGAAGTAAAAAGATAAAAGGCAAGAGTAGGAGAAAGAAGGGCGCGTCTTCTCTTTCTTCTACTCTTGCCTTTTTACTTTTACCTTACTTCGCCGTGACAGGGGATTGTTTGGCTTCTCTTTCAAAGCGGTCGCGCTCGTTGACCGTGCGGTAGAAGGCGCGGAAGTATTCATACATGGAGACGAAGGCCGAGAGCACCACGACCCAGAGCATCGCACGCCCCGCAGTATAAAAGAGCACCTGCCAGTCGCTCATCGTCAACGCGCCTCTGCCGAGCAGATGATTGACTGCGCTACGCAACTCCGGCACAGTCCAGAATTGTATGGCCGGAAAGGGACGCGGAAAATTTGAGACGGGCGGGTGCCCCGCGACGCTGGACACAATCAGAAGCGCCACGGCCACTACCTGCGAGAGCATCTTGAACTTGCCTACGCGAGAGGCGGCTATGACCACACCGTCGGCTGCCGCAATCGAGCGCAAGCCTGTGACTGCGAACTCGCGCCCTATGATGACGACCACAGCCCAGGCCGGAGCGAGTTGGTTTTCCACAAGGGATATGAGCGCCGCCGAAATCAGGAGCTTGTCTGCAATCGGGTCAAGCAGCTTCCCAAGGCGTGAAACCTGATCGCGGTTGCGCGCAATGCGCCCGTCCAGGTAATCCGTAAAAGCTGCGCCCAGAAAGAGCGCCACGCCGAAGATGTGTCGAGGCACGCCCAACCAGTTCTCCGACAGAGGCGTCAAGAGTACCGCCACCAGAAACGGCACTATGAAGATACGCAGCAGCGTTAATGTGTTCGGAAGATTCACGCCCTCTTAATCCTCTATGTAATTAATTCGAAGTGTAGGACTCGCTCCATACACTGTCAAGAAAGGACAATTAACAGGGATGGACAGGATAGAGAGGATAAAAGCAATAGTTCTGCTTTTATCCTCTCTATCCTGTACATCCCTGTTAATTCTTCGTCAACTTGCTCGTTGTCCTTTGCTCGGCTACAATGTGAAGTTCTGCGCTCTGTCGGAATCGCCACTGTGTGGGGCGCACTTTATTATTATGGCAATTGAGCAGATTACAGTGCGCGGGGCGCGCCAGAACAATCTCAAGAATATCAACGTAGAGATTCCGCGCGACCGCCTGACCGTCATCACAGGGCTTTCGGGTTCCGGCAAATCCTCACTCGCTTTCGACACGATTTACGCGGAGGGACAGCGCCGCTACGTAGAGTCTCTTTCGGCCTACGCCCGTCAATTCCTGGATCAACTGGAAAAGCCCGACGTTGATTCCGTTGACGGCCTCTCGCCGGCCATCTCAATTGAGCAGAAGACAGTCTCGCGCAGCCCTCGCTCCACTGTCGGCACCGTGACGGAGGTTTACGACTACCTGCGCCTGCTCTTCTCTTCCATAGGCCAGCCGCATTGCCACGTCTGCGGCGCTCCGATTACCAGGCAGTCCGTAGAGCAGATAGTCGGCAACATTCTCTCTCTGCCGGAAGGCGAGCGCGTGATGATACTCGCGCCCGTAGTCCGTGGCCGCAAGGGCGAGTTCAAGAAGGAGCTTGAGAAGCTGGCGAAAGACGGCTTCCTGCGTGCGCGTATTGACGGCGAGTTGTTGTCGCTTGATGAAGAGATACGTCTTGATAAGCGGCGCAATCACACGATTGAGGCGGTGGTTGACCGGCTGCTGATTAAGCCTGGCATCAAGGAGCGGCTGTCGGAATCTGTGCGGACGGCGCTGAAGCTGACGGGCGGCGCTGTGCTGGTCTCCGTCATAGACGGCGAAGAGAAGCTCTATTCCGAGCGCATGGCCTGCGTCAATTGCGGCATCAACGTCCCGCCGCTTGAGCCGCGCTCTTTCTCCTTCAACTCTGCTTACGGCGCGTGCAAGCGCTGTCACGGCCTAGGCACGGTGCTTGAAGTTGACCCCGCGAAGATTATCACGGACGCGACCGTTCAGACCGACAAGCTTGAGTTTGCAAGTTCAGCCGACAAGCAAAGCTCCGGCTATCTTCGCGCGGCGCTTGCAGCACTCGCCGCTCATTTCCACACAGACCTTAAAAGACCGTTCAGCGAGTTGCCGCAGGAAGTACGCATGGCCTTCTTTTACGGCTTAAATCAGCCGCTCACTTTCCGCCAGGGAACCTACACCTGGCAGGAGAAGGGCTGGCCCGGCGCAGTTCGCACCTTACGCGAGCGTATGACGGAGGCTTCGTCCGAGAAAGTGCGCGCGGCGCTGGAAGAGTTGGTTTCGCCCGTGGAGTGTCCTGATTGCCAGGGCAAGCGACTGCAACCGGAATCGCTGGCCGTGCGCGTGGCCGGTCGCGGCATAGCCGACTACACCTCGCTTCCCATAGAAGACGCGATTAAGGCTTTTGACGCAGTTCGATTGAACGAGCGCGAGGAGCAGATAGCAGGCCTTGTCCTGCGCGAGATACGCAACCGCCTGCGCTTTCTTGAAACAGTCGGCCTGGGCTACATCACGCTTGACCGTCCTTCATCCACGCTCTCCGGCGGCGAAGGCCAGCGCATACGCTTAGCCACGCAGATAGGCTCGCAACTGCGCGGCGTGCTTTATGTTTTGGACGAGCCTTCCATAGGTCTTCACCCGCGCGACAATCAGAGGCTTCTTGAAACGCTCTGCGCCCTGCGCGACCTGGGCAACACAGTTCTGGTTGTAGAGCATGACGAGGAAACAATTCGCCGCGCGGATTATGTAGTAGACCTAGGCCCCGGCGCGGGCGCTCACGGCGGCGAGCTTGTAGCTTCCGGCACGCCCGATGAAGTCTCCTGCAATCCCGAATCTGTGACGGGCCTTTACATCTGCGGCACGCGCGCCATAGGAGTCCCGACTACTCGACGCGCGCCGAACGGCAAAGCCATAACCGTCAGAGGCGCTCGCGCAAACAACCTGAAAGACATAGACGTTACCTTCCCGCTCGGTCTTTTAACTGTCGTCACGGGCGTCTCAGGCTCAGGCAAATCTACGCTCGTCGACGACATTCTCTATCGCTCGCTGGCGCGTCATCTCTACGGCTCGCTGACGGAGCCTGGCGAGCACGCCGCCATAGAAGGTCTAGAGCACATAGACAAGGTGATAGAGATAGACCAGTCGCCGATTGGCCGCACGCCGCGCTCCAATCCTGCTACCTACACAGGACTGTTTACTCCAATCCGAGAGCTTTACAGCATGCTGCCCGAATCCAGAGAGCGCGGCTACAAGCCCGGACGCTTCTCCTTTAATGTCAAGGGCGGGCGCTGCGAGGCTTGCGAAGGCGACGGCATGAAGCGCATCGAGATGAATTTTCTGCCCGACGTTTACGTCCTCTGCGACGTTTGTCGCGGCGCACGCTACAACCGCGAGACGCTTTCCGTCAAGTACAAGGGCAAGTCCATCGCCGAGCTTCTGGACACAACCGTCGAAGAGGCGCTGCCTCTACTGGAAAACATTCCGCAGATTAAGCAGAAGCTTCAGACGCTTCTGGATGTTGGTCTGGGTTACATCAAGCTAGGGCAATCCGCCACGACTCTCTCCGGCGGCGAGGCGCAGCGCATCAAGCTCGCCAAAGAATTGTCCAAGCGCGCCACTGGCCGCACCATGTACATACTGGACGAGCCTACGACCGGCCTTCATTTCGCAGACGTTCACAAACTCCTGGACGTGCTCCAGCGCCTAGTCTCTTTAGGCAACACAGTGCTCGTCATAGAGCACAACCTCGATGTCATCAAGAGCGCCGACTACATCATAGACCTCGGCCCCGAAGGCGGCTCCCACGGCGGACGTGTCGTAGCCACAGGCACACCCGAAGAAGTCTCACGCGCCCGCCGCTCCCACACCGGCCACGCCCTCAAACCGCTCCTCAACGGCCACGCCGCACCTCGCAACGGTAACGGCAACGGTACTCGCCGCGAACGCTCTAAAAGAATCGCGTGATATACTCGCAAGCATCTACGGTCGCTTCTTAAGCAGAGATGATGAAAGAGCGTATTCAATCAATCGTCGCAGACAGCCTTGAGGTGAAGCGGCGCTACTTTGCGGAGCATGCGGAGGAGGTCGAGCGCGCTGCGCGTCTCATCTCTGAATGCTTCGCTGCGGGCGGGAAGCTTCTGCTGTTCGGCAACGGCGGCTCGGCTGCGGACGCGCAGCACATTGCGGGCGAGTTTGTTAATCGCTTCATGATGGCGGAGCGGCGCGGGCTGCCCGCGATTGCGCTCTCGACCGACGGAGGCGTGTTGACCTGCATAGCCAACGACATAGGCTTCGAGCGAGTCTTCGCGCGGCAGGTGGAAGCCTTGGGCGAGCGCGGCGACACCTGTCTTGCGATTTCGACTTCGGGTACTTCGGCTAACGTGGTTGTGGCGGTCGAGCAGGCGCGGGCGCAAGGGCTGAAGACGATTGGCCTCTTGGGACGCGACGGCGGGCGCGTTGCGCCGCTCTGCGACGTAGCGCTCGTAGTCCCAAGTCATGATACTCAGCGCATACAGGAGACGCACAATCTGATAGGCCACATCATCTGCGAGTTGGTGGAGACGGCGCTCTTCATGAAAGAGGATGAGGGGAAGGAGCGTAGCTGAACCGAAAGTGTCTATCTACGAAGACGATTTACGCCCGCTCAGCCTGGACGACGTTAACACCTATTCTCTAAAGGAGCGTCCGAGCAAAGTCTCCGTCAAAGATTTCGCACGCCCTCTTGAAGAAGGCTCGTCAATCAAAGATTTTCTTGATTCGCTGCCGAACATTCTGGCCGTTCAATCCCTGCGCGAAGTGGCCGCGAGAATCCGGCGCGCTCATGAGCTTCGTAAGCCCGTCATCTGGGGCATAGGCGGGCACGTCATCAAAACCGGCCTCGCGCCCGTCATCATCAATCTCATGCGAAGAGGCTTTGTGAGCGCGATTGCGGTCAACGGCTCCGTGCTGGTGCATGACGCAGAGATAGCTATGGCAGGCTATACGTCCGAAGACGTTGACGCGACGCTCGGCGCGGGCGCTTTCGGCGGCGCTGAAGAGACCGGCAAGCTGCTCAACCACGCGGCGCGCGAAGGTGCCAGAGACGGGATAGGACTCGGCGAAGCCACGGGCCGCGCGCTTGTGGCTTTGCGTCCGCGCTATCGTGAACAGTCTTTGCTCGCGGCGGCCTTCGAGATGCGCGTGCCCTTTACAGCGCACCTGACAATCGGCGCGGACATAGCGCACTTTCATCCTTCGGCTGACGGCGCAAGTTTAGGCGCAACGACTCACACGGATTTTAGACTGCTGGCCGAGCTAGTGCGCCGCATGAACGGCGGCGGAGTTTATCTGAACATAGGCTCCGCAGTCCTCCTGCCGGAGCTTTTCCTCAAAGCCGTCACGCTCGTACGCAACCTTGGGCACGAGTTGACAGACATCACCACAGCCAACTTCGACTTCATTCAATCCTATCGCCCGCTCACAAACGTCGTGCGCCGCCCCACGGCAGATGGAGCGGGCCGGGGCTTCGCCATCACGGGCCACCACGAACTGACCATCCCCCTCCTAGCCGCACAAATCATGAAGGACGAGTGAGTAGAAAGAATAGCTTCTTCTTTATTCACTTCTTTTCTGCTTTTCCCCAACGGCGAAGATGTGTCGGCGGTCGTCTCCGAAGCCGAAGTGCCAGTGTGTTTCAAGGCGTCGAACGCTGAGGCCCGCTCGCTCGCACAGTTGGCGCAGGTCTTCCGGTCGCCCAGGAGAGTGAAGATGCGAGACCCCCTGGCTCTCCATTGGGATTGTTAAGATAAGTTTGCCTTGCGGGCGAAGCACGCGCGTAATCTCTCTCATCACTCTGTCGGGGTCAGGCGCGTGCTCTATCACCTCGGAAGAGATGACCAGGTCTAGCGTTTCATCGTCGTAAGGTAGTTGCGCCATGTCGCCTACGCGAAACTCCGCGCGCGAGTGTACCTGCTTGTACAGGCTCAAGCGCTCCGCGTAGTCTATGGCGGCGGGGCTGATGTCCAATCCTTCGCCGCTCCAGCGCGGCTTGTGCCTGAGCACGTCGCAGAGAATGACGCCTGAGCCGCAGCCTAGGTCTGCGAAGCTTACCTGCTCCTGTTTGATTGAAGCCACCACCTCGCGTATGAACTTTAACCTTGCGACCGCCGAAGGCTGCAAAGCGAAAGTAAAGTGCGTTACCAGTGGATAAAACCTCTGCTCGTAAATCTCTCTGCGCGCCTCGTCGAAAGAGAGATGCTCTTTCTTCTCAAGGCTCAATTGAATGTAGCGGCGCAGTTCTCTGACCAACTCTAGCGGGCTTAAACGCGAGACGGCGAAAACGTCTGCGATGATTGAATCGGCCTTGCTCCACATGTGCGTGGTGTCCGCGCCGAACAATCTTGCCAGGAGAGGGCCAAGGCTTACGTAAGAGGCTATGCAAAGGCGCTCCCACAGAGGAGCAGCCCCCGCATAGGCTTCCATCAAAGCCAAGCAATGCCTGTATTCCCCCAGCCGCGTTCGTCTAAAGAGCGCTGCCTCGAATGCCATAAAAAAATCTCCTTCACTTCCTTAATCTGAAGTAGAGTTCGCCGCCCTCCATGCGTGCATAGAGAATGGGTCTCAACGAAGGCAACAGGATTGCAAGCGCCATTCCCGCTCTTAAATCATGCGCGATTCAGAAGAGAGTTGTGCGAGTGAATTGCCTGGTTTGCGCGCTCTATTGTTGGATGATTGAAAATTTAAGAGGTTCGGATTTGTGATGATGAGCGACGCTTGCGGAGAGATGAGCGCAGTCGTTTCATCATCACTGCTGGAGTAGAAATCAGACAAAAGCTGAAGGTCGGAAAATCCCCGGCTGGTGCTCCAGTGGCCGGAGCCAGTTGACATCGCCTGAGGGTCTCGCATACAATCCAGAATTGAAATTGGTTTTCAATTTCAAAGCTTTCATCACGGCTTCCAGTGTTTTGAATCCTGAGCCGACAAAAAGGAAGGGTTCTTGCGCTCACACTTTTGGCGAAGCGAGCGGCGCGAGAACCCGTTCATCGCTTGAGCCTTCCGTAGGCTCCGAACGACTCCCTGCATTTTAGGTGGGTCGGCCATCAATTTCAATTGGAGAATAATTCGATGTCCGGCATTCATCAGGCGCAAAGATTTTCGCGCTCTCTTCTCTTCTTTCTGGCCTTCGCGTTCGCTTTAATTCTTTCCCTTCCCTTCAACGTGGACGCTCAAACCGAGACCAGCACGGGCGTGCGCGGCACTGTCACGACACAGATGAATGGAAATGTTGTCGCAGGCGCGCGTGTGCTTGTTAAGAACGAAGGGTTGCGTGTCAATCGACAGGCCGTGACAGACGCAGAAGGACGCTTTGCCGTTTACGGGCTTCCGCCGGGCGCGAGCTATGAAGTCACAGTAGAGGCAGAGGGCTTTCGGCCTTCCGTCAAAAGCAGCGTCAACCTGGCTTCTGGAGAGGCCGTGACTATGGACGTGGCGCTTGAGCTTGAAGTCCTCAAAGAGTCCGTCAACATCACGGACGAGACATCTGCCGTGGTCAATAACGCGCCGGAGATAAGCCAGGTGGTTGACGCAAGGCGCGTAAACGAGTTGCCGTCGAATGGTCGCAACGTTAACCGCTTCGCACTGCTCGACCCGCACGTTCGCAACACGGGCGGCTTGGGAGGCGACGGCTCCACTGCCGCGCGTCTTTCAATCAACGCCGGTTCTTTTTGACAGACCTTCTACAAGCTGGACGGCAATACGAATTATGACTCAGTCAACGCCAACGCTCCCCAGCAGCAGGTCTCGCTCTCGGCGGTGCAGGAGTTCAAGGTCTTAACGAATCAATATTCGGCGGAGTACGGCGGCTCCTCCGCAGGCATCATCAGCACCGTGACGAAGGCCGGGACGGATGAGTTTCACGGGCAGGGCTTCTTCTTCCTGCGGCCAAGCGGGATACAGGCAGCGCCGCCCGTCTCTACCCTTCGCGTGCCGAATCAGTTCATGCAGATGGGCGGAGCCTTCGGCGGCCCGCTCTTTACAAACCGCGCGACCTTCTTCGCGTCTTACGAAGCTACACGGCAGGAGCGCGGCGCTTTCATACAGTCGCCCGCGCCGCAGACCTTCGTGGGAAGCTTTCGCAATCAGATAGGGCTTGTGCGCGCGGATTATCGCTTCAGCGACACGCACACAATCTTTCTCAGGGTTAACGGCAACCGCGACACTAACAACAACGCCAACGACCGCGTGAGCGGCTTTAATCAACCCAGCACGGCACAGTTGAGCAGGACGCAGGCCGTTGGCTTCCAGTTGACGGACAGAACCATCTGGGGAAGCAACGCGCTGAACGAAGTGCGCTTCAGCTACACGAACTGGATTCCGTCTTCGACCTCTGCCGCAGCGCCGCAGGTGACTGTGACTATTCCGAATTTCAGCACGGAGGGTAACTCAAGCTATTCGTGGATACGCGCGCAAAGCTGGCAGGTGGCAGACCAGCTTGCGTTCCAGCGCGGCGGGCACGATTTCAAAATTGGCTTTGACTACACGCGACAGAAGATTCGTGATTACTCCGCAACGCTCTTCGGCGAATATCGCCTGGGCACAAACGAGCGCACGGTCGGCCCAAGAACCGAGTACACGCAGACCTTCGGCACGGGCGACATACGCTACGGGCAGACGCTCGCTTCACTTTTCCTCCAGGACAACTGGCGCGCAACGAAGCGACTGACCTTGAACTTAGGGTTGCGCTACGATTATCAATCCATCACGGATGACATGAACAACGTTGCGCCGCGATTGGGCTTCGCTTTTGACGTAGCGGGCGACGGCAAGACGATTGTGCGCGGCGGCGCTGGCGTCTTCTACGACCAGTACTACATGTACATCACGCGCCGCTTCCTGCTTCAGGGCGTAGACTCGCAGACCGTCACTTATCGTCTAAGATTTACTGACCCTGGCTTTCCGACTTTTCCGAATTCGCTCGCAGCACCGCCTGCGGGCCTGGTGGCAGTCAACCGCGACTTCATATATCTTCCGGGCGAGCGCCTTCTTAATCCTTACAGCATGCAGTTCTCTCTCGGAGTTCAGCGCCAGTTATTTAATGACTGGACGTTCACTGCGGACGTGCTGCACTCGCGCACGCTGAAGCTGATGAGGGTTAATGACATCAACGCCATCACGCCCTTTAATCGCACTCGACCGTACCCTACGTTCGCGGGCGTTCGCGTCAACAAGATAGCCGTCATAGAGAACACTTCGTCGAGCAGCTACGACGCGCTTGACCTTGGACTGGTTAAGCGCTTCGCGCAGCGCTTCCAGCTAGAAGCTCATTATGTTTACTCTTCCGCGCTCAACTACTACATGTTCTTCGGAGAGCCGGACACGGGCATTCCTGCCAACTTCGGCCTGAGCGACCAGATTGAGCGAGGCCCCAGCGATTTTCATCAACGCCACCGCTTCGTAGCGCACGGCCTCCTTGAGCTTCCCTTTCAATCGCAACTCTCTTTCATAGCGACTGTCGCATCCGGCCTGCCCGTCAACCCGCTCACGGGCGAAGACACGAACGGCGACGGCTACAGAGTTGACCGCCCTGCGGGTTTCTCGCGCAACAGCTTTCGCGCGCCCATGCAGGCGACCTTCGACGCCTCTCTCTCTAAGAGAATCGCGCTCATCGAAGGCTTACAGCTTGAGCTTCGAGCCGACGCCTTCAATATCTTCAACCGCTCGAACTTCATCAAGCTCAACAATATTTACGGCACAGGAAGACAGCCACTCGCAACCTTCCTGACGCCTATAGCAGGCATAGCCAACTCAGACCCCGGACGACAGTTTCAGTTCGCAGCCCGCGTCATCTTCTAAAGAGGAGGTTCACCTGACACACGCTTTTCCCTTTTCCCTTCTTGAGGGTTATAATCCGCAGGCTGTAATCATAGAACTGATTGAGAGTGTAGAAAACGATCATGGATGAAAAAAGGTTGGATTATTTTCGCAAGATACTTCTGGAAGAGTTACGTCGTCGGACAGAGAACGTTCGCACGGATCAGGCTGCGGCGCTTGAGGCGAACGACGACGGCGTGAAAGACAGCGTAGACATGTCGCTCCAGGACGTTAACCGCGAGATAGCCTTTCGCCTGGGCGAGCGCGAGTCGCAGATGGTCGCAGACATTGACCAAGCGCTCCTGAGAATGGACGAAGGCACCTACGGACAATGCGCTCGCTGCGGCAAACCCATAGACGAGCGCCGCCTTGAAGCCCTCCCCACGGCCCGCTACGACGCCGCCTGCCAGGCCGAGATAGAAGCCAACCAGGGACTCGACGACATCCCAACCTTATAAGAGCAGTTTTCAGTTTTCAGCAGAAAGCCGACTTGCTTTTTACTGAAAACTGCTTTTACGCCTTAGGGTGTGTCTTGTCGTAAACCTCTATTAACTTTTCCATAGAGACGTGAGTGTAGATTTGCGTGGTTGAGAGCCGTGCGTGGCCCAGAAGTTCCTGGATGTCGCGCAGGTCTGCGCCGCTATCGAGAAGGTGCGTGGCGAAGGAGTGGCGCAAAGAGTGCGGGCTGATGTTGTGAATCCCAGCGCAGATTTGAATGTACTTGTCCACCATTCGCCCGACCGAGCGTGTGGTGATGCGCGTGCCCTGATAGTTGAGGAAGAGCGCCTGCTCGTCTCTCTCTTCGGGCGGCGCGTTCTGCAAGAAGCGGTTACGCACGGCAATGTAGTTGAGGATGGCGTGGAGCGCCGGGTCTCCGAAAGGCAGCACGCGCTGCTTTCGTCGCTTGCCCGTGACGCGCACCAGCTTCTCTTTGAAATCAATGTCGTTGAGATTGAGCTTCGTCAACTCAGAGACGCGCACGCCCGTCGCGTAAAGAAACTCAAGGATTGCGCGGTCGCGTTTGCCGAGGTCAGTTTCGGTATCGGGCGTCTCTATAAAACGTATGGCGTCTTCCACGGAGAGATGGTTGGGGAGCTTTTTCTCAAGGCGCGGCGTGGCGACCAGCTTCGCAGGATTCAACTCGACCACGCCTTCGCGCACGAGGAATTGAAAGAAAGTGCGAAGCGCTGCAAGCTTTCGCGCCACGCTGGTCTTCTTCTTCTGCGCCGTGTGAAGGCTTGAGAGCCATTCGCGTATGGTGATATGGTCGATCTGTTTGACATCGACGGGAGTGCGTGCGCCCGTCTGCGGGTCAGGCGGCGCTATGTAGTTGTAGAACTGCTCAAGGTCGCTGGCGTAATTACGCAGCGTATGCTCGCTCACGTTGCGCTCATAACGCAGGTGCTCGAAGAACTGCTCAAGTAGCTGCTCTATCATGACGGCAATCGTAAACCGTGAATCGAAAATCGTAAATAGTTAATTTCAGCGAGCGAGCGCGAAGTTGTAATTGATGGTGCCTGTGACGCGCACGGGCTGGCCCGAGAGTTTCGTGGGCGCAAAGCGCGCCTGTTTGGCTGCCGCTATGGCTGCGGCCTTCAGCATCGGATGGCCGCTCACCAAGCGCGCGGCAATGACCTTGCCCGTTTCGTCCACGGTCACTTCTATGACGACCAGCCCCGAAGCTCCTACGGCGCGTGCAGTCGCGGGATAATCAGGCTTGGGCAGGCTCAAAGCTCTGCCGTTAAGAACCCCGCCCGAGACCTGTTTTGTAGAAGGGGCCGAAGCGACCGGGGTGGTTGAAGTGACTATCGCAGGGGATTCTGATGCTTGGGATTGTGTCGGCTGCGAGGTTTGCGTTGAAGATGAAGGCTGAGCGTTTTGTGCTGTAGAGGTTGGCGATGTTGCTCGCGGCAGCGCTTCGGATGTGACTGGCGGCGGCGGCTCTGATGGCGGAGGCAGTGATGTGGCGGGCTGTGTTGATGCCACTTTTATCTCCGGCGCGGGCGTCAGGCTGGCGGTCGTGCTCGACGAGATGGGGACGCTCTGCCTTCCGGCATCGTTCGGAACCGTGTCGGATGCGTTGATGCTGGCGACGTTTGCGCCGCCCGAAGGATTTGTCTGCCAGTTGATGCTGCTCTTCATGGCAGACCTCGAAGCGTAGTAGCCTTTTCGAGCACGCACGCGCGCATTGGGATTCGTGAGCACTCGCAAAGAGATGGAGCGATAGCGCCCGTCCTGCTTGTCGTCCACGGGGTAATAGCTCAGTATGTATTGCTGAGCAAGGTCTGCAGAGATTTGAGCGAAGGCCGCGTCAAGCTCGCCGACTGCGAGAGGCGAGTAGACCGCGCCGCCCGTCTGCGCTGAGAACTCCTGAAGGCGGCGCTCTGCGGCGAGCGAGCGCAGGTTGGCGCTTCCGCCGGGCTGTCCCGTCTGCATCATGTACTCAATCTGCTTTGTCTGTACGGCGTAAATCTGGCAGTCCGCAGCCTGTGCGATCCGCAGCGTCTCGTCAAAACTGGTGTCGCTCAAAGTATCTTCGCCGTCCGAGACTATGATTATGACCTTGCGTCCGGGCTGTGGCCGCAGGTAGTTCGCGGCCTGCACTATCGCGTCAAACAATCGTGTAGCGCCCTCAGGCTTTCCGAAGTTCTCAATCGTGCGAACCAGCGCGGTGACGTTCGAGGTCAGTGGCTGCGCCAGTTCTATTTCCGTGTAGACGTTATAAATTGCCGCCTGGTCAACGGGTCTCATGACGGAGCGAAAGAAGCGTATGGCGGCCTGCTTCTCGAACTCGCGCGCAGCCGTCAGGCTGGAGCTATTGTCGAAGAGCAACGCGAGGCGAACGGGCGTGTCCGAATAGCTTATGTCGCTGATGGCTTTGACCTGCCCGTCTACGCGAAGCTCGAAATCCTCTACCTTGAGTCCTGCGACGGCGCGGCCATAAGAATCGACCACGGAAGCGGGCACGGTCACAAGGCTTGAGGTGATGCGAAGGACATCTTCCGGGCCTACCTCCACATCGTCATCCTTCACGGCAGCCTGCGGCGCGGGCTTAGGCTTGGTCGCGGGCGCGGGCGGCGCGTCGTCGGGCAGTATGGAAATGGTCGGCCCGCTCTTCTGTTGGGATGAAGCGGGCGTCTTCTCCTGCGACGTGCTTGTGGTGGCGCGTCTAGGGCGCTGCGTGGACGTGGGGCTTGTGCCTTGCGTCTTCCGTCCTGACTGCGCGAAAGCGGCTGGCGCAGATGCGAAGCTAATCGCCGCAAGAAGAAGCCACGCGGAAATGGGGCGCGCGATTGCGTGGCGCACGAGCCATATTTGTTCAGGTTCGCTCGCGCTGAGTTTTAAATTGTGTGAAGCAAGGTATTTCAACTTTCAACCTTTTCCCTAACTGTATTGAGTACTCAGATGATATTCGACCCGCCTGAGGTTGCGACCCCCTGCTAGATAGAATACCGCTTCCGCCGTCCGTTCCTGAACAACCCATCCCGGATTAGTTACGAAGATGAGGGAGAGCGCATGAAGTACGGCTCTGGGCCTGCTGCCATCCCCTAAGAGCACCCTTCAGCCGTCCTTACGCCCCGCAGCATAACACGCGAGGGCGCTTTGCCGGAATATCAAAGAGCAATGATTCAGTGAGTGGAAGTTTCAAACTCGCCCGCCATCCGGCTATTGACTGCGGAGGTCAATCGGCGTAAAAACCAATTACTCTCAAGACTCCGTTTTGTAGTCTTACTCACCGACACGGCTTAGATAAGGCGTCCCCGTTTACTTAACGGATGCGCCGCCGCACCGAAAGCTCATTGACCAATCCGCAACCATTGAAGGAGGTCTTTCTATGGGCAGCTTGTTATTAACATTGGGCGCAGAGTTGGCCGACGGTTTTCTCTTCTCCAGCGTCCCTGTCACGCGCATAGCCCTGGACATAGGCACCTATATATATGACAAAAAGCGCGGGCCGACCCGCGAGGTGCAGCAGGCCAGCTTTGACGAGAACACGCTCGAAGGGCGCATCAACCGCGCCATGTCTGTGGGCAATTTCGCCGGCGCGGAGGAGCTTGTCAGGCACTCCGATTTACCCTCTTACACACGGGACAGGGTTCTTAACCAGATAGAAGAGGCTAAACAAAAGGTCATCGAATATCTAAAGGAGCAGCAGGAGCGCAACGACAGGATTCGCCGGTATATGCGAGACGGCGACTACGACGGTGCCATCAAATTCGTCAAAGGGCTGGACGTGCCCAAGGATGACAGGAACCGTATCGTCGCCGCCCTGAAAGACGACCGCAAGCACAGACCTTCGCGCCAGGCGTTCGCGGAAGCAGTTCGCTATTGCCACTACGACGAGGCGCGTAGAGCGCTGGCAGCCATCGCCTTGTGGAGCGCGCAGAAGAAAGAGATTTACGGCGCGCTCATACAGGAACTCGAACGCATAGCGAACAAAGAGATGACCGACAGGGATTACGGGCGCGCCATAGCGCAGGTAGGCCAACTCGACATGACACGCGCGCAAAGGCGAGAGCGCATACATCAGTTGGAGGCTGCGCGTCGTCAACTGCCGGATAAGGAGAGGCTAGTAGATTCGCTGCGCGGCGGCGACTTCGACTACGTAAGGAGGCTTGCGGATTCCCTGGACGAATGGCCGGACGGATTCAAGGCGGCCTTCCGCATCCTTATAGACGACATAGAGTCTGTCACGCCCAAGAGATGGTAAGAGAGCAAGGGGCGGCTTCAAGAGCTTTAGTTTTTGGTCAGGCTCTTCGCGCGAGGGTGCGTACGGATTGAAGCCAGCTATCCCACTCTTTCAACGCTAGCTCTACCTGTCGCTGGTGTCTCTCGCGCTTGCGGCGAAAGCGTCGGCGCTCGTCCTCCGCGAGCGGCTCAAGCAGCGCGAAAGTGATGTTCACGGGTTGATAATTTTTCGTCTCGGCGCTTGAGACGTAACGAGCCAGCGCGCCCACTGCGCTCTTCGGCGGAGCTTCCACCAGGCTAGCGCCTGCTGCGAGCCGCGCGGCGTTGACGCCCGCGAGCCAGCCCGTGGCTACGGATTCAACGTAGCCCTCCACGCCGCTTATCTGGCCCGCGAAGAACGTGCGTGGCCGCAGCCGCATCTGCATGGTGCCCGCCAGCACTCGCGGCGCGCGTATGTAGGTGTTGCGATGAATCTGTCCGTATTGCAGGAACTCCGCGTTCTCAAGCCCCGGAATCAATCGCAGCACTCTCTGCTGCTCGCCGAACCGCAGGTGATTTTGAAAGCCCACCAGATTGTAAGCGTCCGCCATCAAATTCTCCTGGCGTAGCTGCACGGCGGCATACGGCTCACGTCCCGTACGAGGATCAACCAGGCCGACTGGCTTCATGGGGCCGAAGCGAAGAGTGTCGCGCCCGCGCCGCGCTATCTCTTCAATCGGAAGACAAGCCTCGAACCATCGCGTCTCTTCAAAGCGGTGAAGCGGCACGCTCCTGGCTTCCACCAGTGCTTCATAAAAGCGCTGGTACTCTTCTTCGTTAAAGGGGCAATTAAGATAATCGTCGCCGCCCTTGCCATAGCGCGCGGCCCGGAAAGCTTTGCTCCGGTCAACCGAATCGGCGGCCACAATCGGCGCAATCGCATCGTAAAAGTATAGATGCTCGTCGCCCGTCAGGCGCGCAATCTCTGCGGCCAGAGCGTCCGAGCAGAGTGGCCCCGCGCAGATGATTGTAATCTCATCATCTTTAACTGTCGTCGCCTCTTCGCGCACGAGCGTGATGAGCGGGTGAGCTTCTATGCGCCCGGTGATAATTTCTGCGAACCTGTGCCGGTCAACTGCCAGAGCCGCTCCTGCCGGAACTCGCGTCCGTCCAGCCGCCTCCATCACCAGCGACGCGCCTCGCCTCAACTCTTCCTTCAATAGATAAGGCGCAGTCCCCTGCTCATCCGACTTGAGCGAATTCGAGCACACAATCTCCGCCAGCCTATCCGTGCGATGCGCGGGCGTCTGCCTCACGGGTCTCATCTCATAAAGCCGCACACGCGCGCCAGCCTCAGCCGCCTGCCAAGCGGCCTCCACCCCCGCCAGCCCTCCGCCGATTACAACAACTTCATCCATAAATTCTCAAATCAGATTTAGAATTCTTACCACTCATACTTAGCTTCCCAAGAATAACAAATTTATGAGGCCAAGTATTCATCATCCAAAGCCATCCTATCTCGCGTTGCGGTTGGACGAGTTGTTAGACATCTATGCCAAATAACTTGACGGCTTCGGAATCATCGGAGAGCTTTACAAGCTTCTCGAACCGCAGACCTAGCTTTGCAAGAAGTTTAGCCGAGCTATCATTGTCTATGGATGTGATGGCGACAATTCGTTTGAGTCCGAGCGCGTTTACGCCGTAATCAATAACAGCCGAGGCCGCTTCATACGCGTACCCTTTGCCCCAATATTCAGGGAGGAAGGCAAATCCTATATCCACGTCTTCCAGCGAATCTCTCTTTATCAGCCCGCATATTCCAATCGAGAGATTTTCTTCCTTTAATTCGACGAGGTACAAGCCGAAGCCCAGCCGCGAATACATTTCAACCGGCCCCTTCAAAATATAGTCACGAGCAGCTTCCAGGGTGCGTATGCCTTTGTCTCCTATGAACCGCAGCCACGACGGCTCATTCAAAAGCCGAAGCATAAATTCCGCATCCTCCACGGAGAGATGCCGAAGTATTAATCTATCCGTCTCAATAATCTTCAAAGTAGACACAGCATGTTCTGCCATCTAACGCCCGAAGCAACCGCACACGACGAAGCACAACAACAACTTGAATGAGTTGTTATGTTGCGCCGATTTAAACAAGCTCCTCGCCCGATTTCAGAAGCTCAAGAGTTTTAGGCAAAGTACTGTTGAGGATCTCTTTTAGACGCGCGTTTGAAGTGTTTCCAGATGTTACCCAAATTACTTGAGGCGGTGAACCAAACCTATCGAGCAATAACACAAAATCAGAGTCCTTTGTCATGATGATGACATTTTCACGCTTCGCAGCTTCAAATATCTCCTTATCCTCAGCATCCCGGAAACCAGGATCACGAATCGCTACCGCATTCACAGAGAATTTACTGCTAATCCAGGTGGCAATGACAGGAGACATCTGTGCATCAACCCAGATGGTCATGCTGCAAGCATCGGGTGATCTAATCTATGAGCCGCATACTTCAAAGCAGCCTGCAAATCTTCCGCCTCAAGATCAGGCATCTCTTCCAGGATTTGTTCAGCACTCAAGCCAGCAGCAAACAGATCAAGTACATCAACAACACGAATACGCATTCCGCGAATACATGGACGTCCGCCACACTGCTCAGGATTGATTGTGATTCTGTCCATCAGATTCGCCATAACAATTCTCCGCTCAGTTATCAGGTAAAACAGAAACAGTATAGCCTGCTTTCGACATCATTCAATAGCAATCTAACGCACGTTATTAACCTATCGGGAAGAATCATCGAAACATTTAAGCTTCAGTGCTACGAGACTTGACAGCGATGTTTAGAGGCATATAATTTCGGGACATCATCCGACCTCCTCTGGATTAGTCCCCTTCCGTTCCCCTGGCGTCACTTCGATTCACCGCATGAGCTAACAACATAGATTTACGCCTGTTCATGGGGTTTCTATTCGGCCAGAGTTGCAGAGAGGACGATCATGCACGCTCGCATAGTAGACGGCACACGTATAATCGGTCTGCCAGGCGACTTCGGAAAGCGCTCTATCTTAATAGCCGCCATCTGGACGTTAATCGTCGCCTGCTTCATTGCGCCTTCGGAGGTTAGAGCGCAGGGGCAACCCGATGTTGTGTGGTCAAGCGCTTCCAGTGCGAATGTGACTTCAGTCGCGTATGCGCCGGATGGACGGACTGTCTTCTCAGGCCATGGATTCTCAAGCACCGGAGAGAAGGCAGGTAATTTATGGCAGGCTTCCGATGGAGCGTTTCTGCGAAAAGCCTCTTTCTTTGAATCGGGTGGCTGCGGCACTATCAATGATGTGGCCTACTCGCCGGACGGGCAGATGGTGGCGACTATCACCGGCTGCTCCATTAAGCTCTGGCTGGTTGCGACCGGCGCGTTGATTCGCACGATTAATTCCGGCGGAGGCGCGAACGCTTCCCTTTCTTCTAACTCCATAGCCTTTTCACCCGACGGACAGATTCTAGCCTCTTCCGTTTCGGTCGCTTATCACAGAGGCTCCGTCACTTTATGGCTGGTTGCGAACGGGACGCCGATTCGCACTATGACGGGCGGCGGCGGCTCGGCTGTAGGCTTTTCACCTGACGGACAGACGGTCGCCTCCGTAGGCCCCTTCGGTCTGGATATGTGGCGAGTGGCAGACGGCGCGCTGATTCGCAATATTCAAGGGCCTACGAAAGCTCTGGCCTTCTCGCCGGATGGAAAGTTAATCGCCACGGCAGGACTTCCAGGCGGCGAGTTTGCTGAAGATGACACTATAGAACTCTATCAGGTTTCTGACGGCGCGCTGGTGCGTAAACTGACCGGAGCAGGTGGCATCAAAGCTCTCAAATTCACGCCGGATGGAGAGGGCTTAATCTCCGTCGGCTGGGAGTCGAACCGAGAATATAATCAAAGCAACCCGCCTTCTAACGGCACGATTCGCTTCTGGCGTCTGTCGGACGGCGCTCTCTTAAAGACTTACGATCAAGAGACGGGCACAACAGTCCTGGACGTTGCAGTCTCTCCCGACGGCAAGTTCTTTGTTTATCCGAACGGCACGAAGGTTAACCTGGCGCGCGTTCCAGACCTCTCCGACTCGGCGTGCGCTTTTTCCATCAGCCCAAAGAGCGAGACCATCCCTTGCCAGGGAGGAAGCGGCAGCGTTCAGGTAACTGCGCCCGAAGGTTGTAGCTGGAAGGCCGCGAGCCGCGTCAGTTGGATAACCATTACCTCCGGCAGTAGCGGCACAGGGAACGGAACGGTGAATTATACAGTCGCATCGAACGGATGCGGCGCAGTCCCCGGCAGCGACCTGACCACAGAAGGGTTTATCATCATTGCCGAACAAACCTTCGACGTGAAGCAGAAGTTGGCCGTGCCGCTTCCGCCTCCTGCGCCGGTTGGCACCGTTATCATCAGCGAATTCCGTTTTCACGGCCCAACGCCGAACGGCGGCGCAGATGAGTTTATAGAGCTTTACAACAACTCGGATTCGACCGTGATTGCGAACACGCCGGACGGCTCTAACGGCTGGTCGCTAGTAGCCTCAGACGGAAGTGTGATTTTGACGCTCCAGAACGGCTTTGCGCTTAGACCGCGCGGCCATTATTTGATTGTCCTGTCCGGTTATTCGGGAGGAGGATACACCCTCTCGAAATATGCCTCGCTGGATGCGGCAGAGACTTTTGATAATCCTGATAACGGCGGCATAGCACTCTACAGAACCAGCGACCCGGAAAACTTCACGCTGGCGAACCGCATGGACGCGGTAGGCTTTACTTCCGTGACGAGCGCATTCCGCGAAGGGACGGGTCTGCCTCTCATCGGGAGCAGTGACGGCGAGTATAGCTTTGTGCGAAAGCTCAGCAACGATGTGCCGCAGGACACAAACGACAACGCGGCTGATTTCGTGTTCGTCTCTACGACCGGGAAAACATACGGCACTATGGCATCCGTGCTCGGAGCGCCCGGCCCTGAAAACGCGGGGATAGCGTGGTCATCGCTTCACGTCCCAAGCCCTGGAGCGCGCACGGACATCAGTCAGACGCTGATTGAGCCGTCCCGCCCGGAATCCGACAGGCCCAATGCTGTGCGCTGTCCGTCCTGCGTAGGCCCGAACGCTCTGTTCGGCACACTCAGCATACGCCGTCGCTTTACCAACAACTCGAACCAGACGCTCACACAGCTACGCTTCCGCGTCAATGACATCACTACTTTGAACAGTCCGGGCTACACCCTGGGAGGCTCGCAGGCAGACCTCAGGCTCATAACCTCTTCGGATGATACGCTCAGCCAGCAGACCAGCACGGGCGTGACGACGCTCAAAGGCACGATCCTTGATGAGCCGCCGAACCAGCCGAATGGCGGAGGGTTGAATTCGAGTGTGAGCGTGAAGCTGCCGGACGGGGGACTCGCGCCCGGACAGAGCATTGACGTGCAGTTCGTGCTAGGCGTAATGCAATGGGGAAGCTATCGCTTCAACGTCAGCCCCGAAGCATTGCCACTGCCGCCGTTCAGCTACTACTCGACACCATCTCCCGCACCGGGAACAACGCCTGCACCAGGCCCGACTCCAACACCGACACCAAGCCCAAGTCCAACGCCCTCGCCCACTCCCACACCAAGCCCTAATCCGACACCCACGCCGAGTCCTTCCCCCACTCCAACACCGACTCCCAGTCCGTCTCCGACACCGTCTCCCTCGCCAACGCCGACGCCCGAAACTGTGCCGACGCCTTCCCTCATCTTGTTAACCGAAGAGAACTCGCAGCGTGCCATAGCATTCGATAGCGTGACGTTCATGCGTGGCCCGTTCTCGCCCTACACGACCTTCAACCTTGGCACGGCGCAGCAGAACACTCGCGTCATGCTTTTTGCTCTCAACCTGGCTTCAGCGATGAGCGAAACTCCCATGACGCTGACGGCTCAGGCTGAAGATGCTCAAGGCAGGATTTATCCATTGAAGGTTGAATACATCGGCGCAGTTCCGAACTTCGGCTGGCTGACGCAGGTGGTCATAGTGCTGCCCGACGAACTCGCCAAAGCAGGAGATGTGTGGCTGACTATTCAATGGCAAGGCGCAACCAGCAACAAGGCTCTCATTAGCATCGAACCGACCGGCAACTCGCCCTAGTAAGGGTTTCACCTAGACTCGTCCATATGAATAACTGTAGGGGCAGAGGACATGTCCTCTGCCCCTACAGTTCTAGTCAGGCTCCCTTCAATAATGCGTCAACTGTCGGATTTACGCTCCACTCAGAATCCATTTGTTTCACTTCTACTCTGCTTTTCCTGCCGCTTATTTCCAGGCATTTGATTTGCAGCAAGCCTGTCTGAAGTTCTACCAGGGCCTTAACCCAATCGGAGGACACATGCGCCGAAACATTACCATACTGAATATTCTGTTAGCCTTCGTTCTAATCTACGCGCCCGTGGCGGCGGCTCAGCAATCTGCTTCATCTGGAGAATGGAGCTACGTTCAGGCTGTGCCTCAAGGGGCCGAACTCATCATCAAGTTGAAAGATGGACAGACCGTGCGCGGCAAGTTAACGAGCGTCACAGACACAGCCTTGAGCATAACCGGCAAGAATAAGACTGAAACTTTAGACAGGAATAATATATCTACCGTTTATCAGTTGAGAAGAAAATCCGAGAAAACGAAGTACGCTTTAATAGGAGCCGGAGTCGGCGCGGCGGTCGGCGGAGGAATAGGAGCGGCAAAGAATTCACCTCCCATTGACGACGGTGAACTCTACGTAATGGTAGGCATCCCGCTAGGGGCAGGCATAGGAGCGCTAGCGGGCATGCTATTCGGCCAGGCACGACGCAAGAGAGTCCTTATTTACCAGGCAAGATAAAGCCTGACGAGCGGTCTACGCCCTCAACTTGCGAGCATCTCGCCGGGAATCCATGCTCCATGGAAGCCGTAGGGTACGCGCGCGGGGATTCGCACACGGGCCAGGGGCGGGGCGCTGAAGTCCTGGGCCTCTATTACAATCAACTCACTGATGCCGTTTTCTTCGTCATGAACGTAGGTCAGCAGCCAGCCGTCGTCCTCCGCTCTGGCGTTCGGGCGCGGCGCGAAGATGGCCTCTCCGCCTATACGCATTTTTCCGTGGCCGTGGCGCGCGTGCCTGCCTTTCTCAAAGTCATACTTAAGGAGTTCGTTAGGCTCGTTTATGTTCAGGGTGTAGCCGTAACGGGTACGGCTTCCCACAAGCCCCTCGTTGATGCGTGGGAATTCAGTGGGCACATCGTCTAGCGCCTCTTCCCGTGCGGTGCCGGTCTTCAGGTTCAATCGCCAGCGATACATCACTGGAGCAAACTCTTTACCAATCATCGCGCCGTCATTCGCGCTCGCGCTTGGCGGCATGAAGAAAGAGTCTGGAAACTCCTCTGTGCGGCAGGCTAGCAACACTACTTCGTCGCCGTCTTCATAAGCGTTCAGCGTGTGGAACACGTAGCAGGGTGAGACCTCGAACCACTTGATGTCCTGGCCCCTGCCGTGCCTTGGCAGGATTCCCAGGCGAGCGCCCAACTGCGGCTCGAATTTCAGCAAAGGCTGGCCTCTCAGCATACGCTTGATGCTGGCCGTAAACGGCAAGTCCATGAAGATAGAGTACCGGGGCGTGATGGCGAAGTCGTGCATCATGACGGGCCTTTGGATGTCTATGGAGGTGGTGCTGATGATTCGCCCCTGCGCGTTGACCACGCTGTATTGGACAGACGGCTTGAACGGGCTATAGCCAAAGAACAGCATTTCACCCGTCGCCGCGTCCACCTTCGGGTGGGCCGTGAACTGATGCTTCAGCTTCCCGCCGTAGGTATAAGAACAGACCGTATCCAGGCTAGGGACTTGAATCTCATGCGGCTCGCCCCCTTCCCATAGAGCCAGCAACCTACCGTCATGACAGACCAGCGCAGTGTTCGCAGTGTTCTTTATCATGGGAAGGTGCTTGAGCCAGTTCCGCATCATACGCAGCAGGACGGGGACACCGAGCGGATCAAGGATACTTCCGTACAGCGCACGGCCCGCCGCATTCTCAGCCCTCCACCCCGGCGTATGAATGTACCGGTTGCGATAGCCAGCCCTGCCACCACGTATTCGCACCCCGTGCAGCATACCGTCCCCCTCGAACCAGTGGTGATTCTTAATAGGCCGGAACTGCGGATTAGGGCCATTGCGTACGAACATGCCATCCATCTCCGGCGGCAACTCGCCAATCACAGTCAAATCATCCGCCGTCACCTCTTCACGAACCGGAGCAAAGTTCCCTTGCAGGAAAGGATTCGCCGTCATAGAGGCGTTGTCGTTTAAGAAATTTCGCCCGTTCGTTCGCATGTCACGGCTCCTTATTAGTTAGAGCTAAGTTAAATCAACTCCGGTTGAGTGAGTTGTTATGCTGCGGCTGGCAGGAATTACGAGCCGCCGACTTGCTCATTTTAACCCACCCGAGCCTTTGATTCGAGATAGAGAGAAAGCCAGCGCAAGCAGAAACAGTGTTCCGAGGATGGGCGTAAGATTAATCTCCCTGTGTCTCACATAATCAATCACCGACGCAGAAAACGCTAGAGCAGCAGCGACCAAGGCAAGGATGATGCTGAGTTTGATTGTGGTCTGTTTCGTCATACGGCTGAACTCCTTCCTATAGATTGGCATATAGTAGCAGCATAACGCCCGAATTAACTCGCTTGCATTAAGCCATTGCAACTAAAACCAAGCAACCTTCAGCATGAATGGATGGCGACCTGAAAGCGCGTTCTCTGAGCTGGCCGGGGAGGCACCGGGGTTTTCTTCCCTACGTTCAATTGGTAACGGCTCTAAGCAAAGAGCCTTGCATTTTTCTAAACTTCAACGTGGGTTTTAGAGCAGGTGTGAGACCTCATAGAAATTTATAATGAGATACTAGGCATCGGAAGCCTTCTAGTTCGCATTAGCTTTCAATCGTATGATCTCCTTTTCCAAGGATGAAATCTCTTCATAAAGACGGCTCAGGCTAGTGTCGTTATACATCAATTTCCGACATTCCTCTTGATAGTATTTACTCTTTAATTTCTCAAAGTATTTTCTGACATCCATTTCTTCACCATTAATAACAAGATAGATCAGCCCTAGAAGCGTGCCCCCTCCACCAATATAGAATGTCCATTCTTCAAAAGTATTCCAGCCGATTACTCTCCCTAAAATGATTGTTACTAACCAAACAGCCACAAAGTAGGCGCATACTAAAAGCTTCGCGTTGTTGATTCTTTTATTTACATTCTCATCAACTATACTTTTAAGATTGTTAAGATTAGTCAGAGATTCCTTTTGTTCTTTGAGTAAACTTTCCTTCTGCTTCAAAATCTCTTCGTTATGAGATTGTTGTAGGATTACCTCATCGTCCACATTTTGGGTTTCAAGCCTTGAATTTTTATAATCTACAAATTCCTCTGCAACTATTATAGGTTTAGCCTTCGGCTCGCTATCATTTTTAACCTCCGAAATTTTTTTAGGCGTTGGTTCAGGTTTAGATTTTGAATCATTTTGAGCGCGTTTAATGTTCCTTAAGGTGGATCGGAAATATGTATTTCCAGGCTCTTTTGCCAAACCTTTGTTTATAGTAGTAAGAGCTTTATCAAATTCGCCTTGCTCTTTGTAAAGGTTGGCTAATTCGTTGTAAGCAGGGATGTGATGATATTCTTCAGTTAATTTCTCAAATCTTGTCAGTGCTTCATCATAATTTTTCTGCTCTTTATAAATGACGGCCAATTCGTTGAGAGTCTTGACATCTTTGCCATCTATGTCTAAAGCCTTATTCAATACCCGAACGGCCTTGTCATATTTTTTGCACTCCTTATAAATAATAGCCAATTCCGTATAAGCAGGAATGTGTTGTTTGTTAATTAACCCCTTGAGAATCCGAATGGCCTCAATGTAGTTCTTCTGCTCTTTATGAATAATGGCTAATTCGTTTAGGGCTTTTACATCATCAGGATTAATCTCTAAGGCTCTCTCAAAATAATGTTTCGCCTCAGGCCAATTTTTCTGCCATTTATAAGTAATTCCAATCTCGTTTAAAATCACTTCTTTCTTAGGATTTGTCCAATAGGCTTCTTGCAAAATATCTATTACTTCATCGTATTTTCGTGCTCTTCTCTTCTCTTTCAATAATCTGAAAAAAGTGGAATATTCACCTTTCTCATGCGCTTGCATGAGGCGATCATATTTTGGTTTTTCAACTTCCCTAAAATAGGGTAATGATTCGAGAACTTTCATCTCTGCTCGATCTTTTAAAAAAGTAAAGCACACTTCGCGCAGAAAAGGATTGAGTTCATAGCTTTTATTTTGAACGTTGTAGACCGCCAATAATTTTTTTCGTAGAGACCGCAAAGCATTTTCTAATTCATCCTTCTTTCTAAACACTGGCAAGTTCTTCAGTTGTCTCTCCAAATCAACTTCCGATATTGGGTTAACGATGGCGAAAGCGCACAGCAAAGTTTTTTGAGAAGCTGGTAACCGCTTGATAATACCTTGCAATTTCCGCCACAGGTTTTGAGTTATGCTTTGGGGATGCTGGATTGCTTCTCGCACATCTTCAAACTCCCATGTATCCTGCATCGCCATTTCTACTAACCAAACATGGTCGTCAAATTTTTTGCATACTTCTTCAAAGACCTCATAACTTACTTGGTTGTTTCGGTAGATCTGGTTTAGATGGTCATACAGTTCTTGACGGTCAATTCCTCCTAATTGTTTGCTCTTTAGTTCCGAATAAACATGTCCCGGTACAAAATCTATTTTAACTTGAAACCGACTCTCAAGAATCAGCTTTACGAAAGGCAGTTGCGCCATCTCCTCCACAAATTGTTTAATTCTCTGCACCTTGATTTCGTGCAAATGATCTTTATTGCCTCTCAACTGCAAAGCTTCCTCAAAGTTTTCAAGGACAATTAGTTTGGGCGACTGAGTCTGCCAATCAATAGTTGAGTTCTCAGATAATGCCCTGTGTAGTGTGTTTTCAGGATTTTCAGGGTTCTGGAATCGAATTATTTGAATTTCACGGTTTGCTATGGTCTTCAAAAACTCACGCACCAAAGTCGTTTTGCCGATCATAGGCACGCCAAACAACCCGAAAATACGAACGGTGTTATCTGCTAAAAAGGCTTTTAATTCCGCGAGCTCACTTTTCCTGCCAAAAAACAGGCTGGTCGTTATATCGCCGCGCTTCTCGATCTCCTGTCGTTTCCACTCTTCAAATTTCATATTCGTAAGGTAAGACCGCTTGCTTAAACAAGCTGAATTCAAACTGCATTTGATTATGAAAGTATTTGATTATTTGTCAACGACAGTAAAGGCTGAGATATTTCGCTAATAGCAGAGCCTCAAACCTTATTAAACTTGATGCTTCAGCAGCCCTTCCGGTTATATCTTTTAACGGACTATGTAGACCTTTCCGTCGTCGCTTATGAAATAGATGGCGTCGTTGCTTATGACGGGATAGGAGAGGGGCCACTTTTTGGCGCTGGTTGACCACTTCTTTTTGCCCGTCTTTGCGTCCAGGGCGTAGAGCCTTCCGTCCTGGCAGGTGAGGTAGACGCTTTCGCCGCCTACCACGGGAGCGCGGCAGTCTACGCCGGGCGAGAATTTCCACTTCTCTTCTCTTGTAACAGCGTCTATGGCGTAGGTACTTCCTCTAGACCAGCCGCCGAAGTAGATGTTCTGCTCGTCTATAGCCAGGCGCGTGCCTGCGCGCGGGTCGTTCTTAGGATTCGGCTGCAACTTTCCCGTTTTGTCGTCAACTGTTTTTATGTAGCCGCGCTCTGTCCGAAAATAGATTAGACCGTTAGCAATCATGAGCGGCGTCCACAAGCCGTCTTTAATCGGCAGGCTCCACTTCAGCTTGCCTGTCTTGCTATCAATACAGATGATGTAGCCCGCGACTACGAAATAGAGTGCGCCATCTGCTACTGTAATCATAGAGATATGATTTACAGGCGTAAAGTAAGTCCACTTGAGTTCGCCTGTCTCGGCGTTGAGCGCATAGAGATAGCCTTGCGCCGAGTAATAAACAAGACCGTCATGGACGACCGCAGAAGTCTCTACAGTGGAGTTGTCCGCACGCGTGTGTCGCCATTTCTCCTTAACCGTCTTCAAGTCTATGGCGTAAAAGTAGCCGCCGTCTGCGCCTATGTACATAGTATCGCCAGCGATTGTCGGAGCCGCGTAAAACCCCTTCTCCCTTTTAGAGTGCCACTTGCCTTCGCCTGTGCGTGCGTCCAGCGCGAAGAGGTGCGCGTCGCCTACGTTCAGAGAGAAATAGATTACGCCTCCTGAAACAACCGGGTCTGAATAGCCCACGCCTTCATAGGGCCAGAAAATATCTCCACCCATAAGGTAAGGAGCGTTCGGGCCGCTTCCCAGATACATACCGCCGTAGCTCTGGTAAGAGCCTCTCTTCATGATGAAGAGCTTGGAGGTCTCCGCAGCTATAGCGCCCTTCTGTATGTCGGGGCCGCTCCTGTAAAAGCTTGTGCGCTGCGGGTTCGCCAGTTGAATCGAGATGCCTGAAGCGTCCGCGTCTTGAGCCTGATTGGTTTGGCCCTGCACGGTTAACATCAGGACACAGACCAGAATCAAACATATAGACGAGGAAGATGTTTTGAGAGTCACCATCACTATACCTTTGACAATTCATTCCAGCAGCACACAACTAATAGACTACTTAATAGAGACTTAAAGCTCAAATCGACGCGGCGATAAGGCGCAGGTCAATTTGAAGATAAGTGTAATGGGAATTGGTTTTCACCACAGAGGCACAGAGTACACAGAGGGGGCACAGAGAGTTGAATCCCTCTGTGTACTCTGTGGTGAAAACCAAATTTCTCTGCACTCGACTCTAAAGCGGATTAATTATTGGTGATGTTCGACTTTGATTTGACGATTGTTCCGTTGAGCGGAGTAATGCCATCAGAACGGACAATGAAAGTCTCAAATTTTGTCTTGGACGTAGATTGTTTAGCCGGATTGACGGACGCATCGAACGCCTTGTTTTGTGTCAGGTCGTAGCCTCTTTCAACCTTTTCGCCTGCGGCTATGTTGACGGTGACGTAGCAATACCTGAACGCGGGGTCACTGGCGTTAATCAAACCGTCTTTGGATTTCTCCTTTTTAAGCTCGACCGTCAATATGTATTCGCCTGCGGGGACGACCGGAAAAGTGAAATTGCCGTCCGCATCCGTAGTAGTGCGAGCGGCAGGACTCCCGCCGGGCGGCCTTCCGAGTTTCACATCAACGCCCTTGAGCGGCGCTCCGGTAGTCCCTTGCGGCCCTTTCTGAGCATCCGCAGCGCTCGACAGCATGCAGACCATCGCCAGGGCAAACGTTGAAAGAATAGTCGCCCGAATAGTGTTTCGTTTAGACATGCGAGCTTCTCCTGTTTCAGCTTTCAGTTGTCGTTAAGGTGAGCTAAAGCGCCTTTGCCACTCCTTCATCAATTCTGCCAGATTCTCCGCGCTCATGCCATAAGTGTCCGGTAGGCACGCTTCATAACCGGAAAGCCCTTTATTGATTTTTCGTAGAGCATGCTTATTCTGATAAGAGGGAGAGAAGTTAAAAACAACTGTTTTAATTCCCCTCGGATTCATTGCGCCGGGTATGAAAGCCCCCGCCACGTCTAAAGCCAATCCTGCTCCTTCATGTTTTATATTACCCATTCTACCTACGGCGAATCCTTCTACATCTGACCAGCGATAAGAGTGCGAGCGAAACAGGGAGCGCACAGTGAAGCCTTCCGAAGACAGTTGAAGAGAGGAAGCGTTTGAAAATAGCTGCAACGCGAACACCACGCTGCCAAGACCAAAAAAGATAATCACAAGCCAGCTCATAATCTCGCCCTTGAAGGTCAAAACTCCGGCAGCCACAAAGACGAGACTAATGACCAAATAAAGAAGCCACTTAGTAGACTTTGTTCTTAAAGTAAGCGTGTCCTGATTTTGCATTACTACAGCGCTCCGCTTGAGCGAGTTGTCAAGCGCGGTATTATATAACGAGATTCGACTTGATTCTCTCTACTAAATATCTTGCCGCTTCGGAATCTATCAGGTGCTCTTTGAACTCTGAAGCATGCAGCCAGGGATGATTCAGATGGTCAGGCTCAGTGTCATAGCGCGGGAATAGATGCCAGTGAATATGCGGATCAAGGTTCCCATAACACGAGTAATTCATTTTCCAGGGATTGAAAGCATCCACCAGAGCGCGCCCCGCCCGCATCAATTCCTGAAACAACGCGACCTGTACGCTCGGCTCAAGCTCATGCAATTCCCTGACATGCTCTTTCAGCAGCAGCAAAGAATAGCCTCTATGAAATTGATGGTCGCCTACAATAAATATGGAATGCTCAAACTCATGTATGAAATAAGGATTCCGCCCGCCCCGCCAGATCGAAACCCTCCGACAGATTGAACAATCCTGATTCTCTCTCATCATGTTCCTCGGTTAGAAGCGGGTTCAAACAGGATGGACAGGATAAAGAGAAGGCAATAGTTCTTCTTTTATCCTGTCCATCCTGTTAATTCTTTCCTCAATTCAGGGCTTCTTCGGCTCGGGTTTGTCGCTGAGCTTGTAGTCCTCTACGTTGCTCTTGAAGCGCTTGTAGTTGCTGAATTCCTGTGTGATGTTTATCTCCATGCCTTTGAAGATCATGATTTTGGCGGAGACGTTGACTTGCGTGAAGACCGGAAGCCAAACACCGTCCTCCATTCGTTGCTGTTCGAAGGTGAAGGCCGTGCCTGGACGAATCGAAGCCAGAAGACCGCCGCCCACTTTGTAGCTGTCCGTCAAACGAGCTTCGAGGCGCACCACCTGTTTCTCTACAGGGTCAATCCAGATGATGCCCGTCAACTTCTGCGCGATTGACTCCATGTCGTTCTTAGGCTTGTAGCCTGCGCGCGGTCTGAAGTCGAAGACGATTGTTTCGCGGTCGCGCAGGCGCTCGCGTCTAGGGCTGACGAGTTCGGCTGTACGCAGGAAATCAGAGATGCCGGGGTCGTCCGTCTCTTTCTTGTTCTTCTCCCTGTCGCGCGCACGCTTCTCGGCAGCCTTCACACGCTCTCGCTCGGCCTTCTCCAACTCTTCGCCTACGCGCTTCTGCTCTTTAGCAGCGCGTTCGCCCGTGAGCGCGACGCCGTTTTCACTGATAAGCTTTCGCACGAATCTCTCGCCAGGAACGGGATAGACCTCGTAAACCCTTATGGTCTCCTTCGTCATCTCGCCCTTGCCGTTAATCTGCCGCTCCGTGCTCTTCTCAAGGAAAGTATAGTCGCCCACGCGCTCGTCAATCTGCTCCTGGTTCTTATCAAGCTCTTTCAAGAGCGCGTTGATGTCCAATGTTTCAGAGACCGGAGGGTCAAACCTGCTCGACGCAATCCCTATGTTGTAGCGCACGCTGTTGAGCGTGAGCGTCAGAGCGCCGGTCATCCCCAGTTCTCTTTCTACACGATGAGGCTGAAGCACGTCGCCCTCTGCCCTGTAATCGCTGAAGCGAAGCGTTATGGCACGCGCCTCGTCCCTGATTTTCAGCAGCAGGTAAGAGCGTGCGCCCAACCAGTAGCGCAGGCGTGCGCCGTTACGCATGGCGAACTCCACGACGTATGCAGGCTCGGTTCCAGATTGGTCAAGATTCAGCGTGCGCGCCAGCACGTTCTGTTTCTTGTAATCAACCAGGTGGCTCGCGTCCAGCAGGGCAAGCAGCTTGGCCGTGTGCGCTTCCGCGTCCGTCAAGGTGCGAAGCTTTCCGTCCAGGCCGCGCATCCAGGCTGAAGAAGAGTTAGCGCCTTCCTGAATCTCTCCGTTCTGAAAGATTAAGTCCAGGCGCGCGGACGCAGGAGCCTTCACTTCCGTAACGGCACGCCCTATAGCCTGCTCCTTCAACATCACAGTCCACTCATAACGCGCGTCCGTAAGCGCTGCCACACGCTTCTTGCCTCCAATCGCCTTCACGTAATTGCCCACGACCTTCTCCGGCGAAGGAAGCTTCTGTGCGAAGATACTGGCAGGAAGAAAGAGCGCGAAGATAATGAGAGGCAGCAAACGTGCAGCGCGCCGTCGCGGGTTCGCAGGCAGAGCGGCACGCGCGTAGGCCGACGCGGAATGATTAAATGTTTTCATAGCAGATGTAAGGGCTAAAGGGAGAGCGAATCTTCAAAAGCGCGCCTATCCTAAATGATTTTCGCCCGCACTGAAACCCGCGAGCGCCGACCCAACTTCAACAACTAGACACACACTCAAGCCTCTTGGTTGGCCGAAATAAATGCAGAATGATGAAAGAGAAAGATTGATTCATTTCTTCATTGAATCAATGAACCGATGAATCAATTCCTTTCATCCTTTTGCCCTGCGACCTTCTGACTTGATTATGATGGTTGGCCCTCTGTGGTTTCGTTTGCGCCAGGAGGCTGCGGCACTTCTGCGTCCATAGCCTCTGCCGATTCCTGCTCGGCCTCCAGTTCATTCTCTTGATTGTTTCGTGTAGCGTCCGCTTCGGGCGCGCTCCCCGCAGCGCCGCCGGTAGATTTATTCTGCTCAGTCATGTAGCCTCCGCTCCTTTTGCTCGATTGATGAAGACACGGCTTTACTTAAAAGGCCGCGCACGCTTCTACCTGCGCCCTGAGCGCCCGCCCTTCTTCGTAGAAGCTTTTTTACCCGCGCTCTTTCTCGCGCCTTTACCGGCTCCTTTGCTCGCGCCACCTTTTTTAGAGGCTCCGGCCTTGCCGCCCTTTTTAGCTGCGCTCTTCTTACCGGCCTTTGAAGCGCGCTTGCGAGCAGCGCTCTTTCCTGCTCCGCCCTTGCTGCTTGCGGCAGCGCGGCGCTCGCGCTTCTCTATATTGCGCTGCGCCTTCTCGTGCGCGGTCTCCATGACTTCTTTTATGCGTGCGGCTTCTCTCTCCTGCGGCGATGCGGGAACATCAGCGCCATCTTCCGCAACACCCTCGCGCAACTGCCGCTCTTCCTCTATTTGAGCAAGACGATTGCGCTCCTCTTCGGTCATGGCCCCTTCATTCAGAGCAAACTCATACTCATTCAACAGTCCGCCGCGAACTTCAAAACGGCTCTTGTTCTTCGCCTGGTTCTTTGTCTTCGGCATCCTCTCCTCCCTGTCAATCTCGCACGCGACGCCTCAACTTGACTACGCCGCGCTCGGTTCGTATATTGTCAATTCACCAACAAGCCACCTTAGCTCAGTTGGTAGAGCGACGGTTTCGTAAACCGTAGGTCGGCGGTTCAACCCCGCCAGGTGGCTCCAGATTTTAATTGCCGTATAGCTGTTCTTCAGTTATACGGCAATTTCTTTTTCGCCTCAATCTTCAATCAACCATTTTTTATAGCCGAAAGAAAAGTGGTGCGTAAAAGATAGAAGCTTTTCACTTACATCTTTTTTAAGCCGTGGGGCGAAGGAGGCCGCGAAAGATGCCCTGGACGGAGACGCGGTGTGCAGGGAGGCGCAAGGGGGCTAGCTGCGAGTTGGCGGGGCGAAGCTCTACTTCGGGGCCGAAGCGGAAGAGGCGTTTCAGTGTCGCGCGGTCGTTGTCAACCAATGCGACAACTATCTCGCCGTCGCGTGCGATGATGCGGTTCTCTATGAGCGCTATGTCGCCGTCGCAGATGTGCTCGTCAATCATGGAATCGCCCACGACACGCAGGGCGTAAACATTTTCGGGGCGCACGCGTCCGAGCAGAAAGCGAGGGATGGAGATAGGCTCTGCGTCGGGCACCGCGTCTATGGGAGCGCCCGCAGCTATGCGGCCAAGAAGCGGCAGGACGCAGATTTCATCGCCCGAAGCCTCTTCGACGGTGACGGCAAGGCCGAACGCGCCGCCTTCGCGCGAGCGCGACAGCAGGCCACGCCTCTCAAGCGCAGCGATGTGTTTAGCGATTGTGGCTTTTGACGAGACGCCGAAGTGTCGCGCAATCTGCGCGTATGAAGGCTCGTAGCCGTGACGCTCTATGAAGCTGGTGATGTATTCCAGAATCTCTTTTTGTCTCTGTGTACGTGGCTGCATGGAGCGCGTCCTCCTTATTCAAAAGGAAAGAGGAAAAGGGCCTGAAGTGAAACGCAGTGAATTCTAAAGGCGCGCCAGCCAAAGCGTCAAGCTACTTTTGCGAAGAAAAGAATTAACAGGATGGACAGGATAAAGAAATAGGAATTGCTTTGCTTTTATCCTGTCTATCCTGTTAATTCTTTTCTTCGCTTCACGCTTTATCTCATGGAGTAGCGCGCCAGGGTTTGCGGGACTATGCGAACTCCGGCGGGCATCTTGTTCATGGGCATCGTGGTGCTGGCAAACAACTCGCTCGCCTTCATTCCGTAGACGGCCCTGTTGAGGTCGTTGTCGGGATTGATGACCGCGCCCTTGATGGCCGCGCCTATGAACGCTCCCTTTGAGCGAGAGTAGGAGAGGATTCCTGCATCCAGTGTCGGGTTAGTTGAAGCCGCCGCCTCGCGCCCATAAGGCCCTGCGGCAACTCCCGCCTCCCCGCCCAACTCGAACTTGTCTTCCAACAGCCCGCGCAATCCTTCGTCATTCATGATGAGAAAGATGTAGTCGGTCTTGGACGCTCCTATCTGCGCGCCGAAGCTTCCGCCGCCGAGGTTAAAGAAGACAGGCTCCGACCAGCCGCCGCGAACTCTGCGGCTGATGATGCCCTGCCCGCCGCGCCCTCCAATAATAAAGGCCGCTTTGACTACGCCCGGAAAGATAGCCACGGCCTCGGCCTTGTCCAGTATGTTCTTGGGAATCTTTCTGTCCGCCGTAGACATGATTTCGTTGAAGACCCTGACGGCGTTGTTCGAACGCCTCTGCGCGTCCATCATTCGCTTATTCTGCTTGCTCTGCTTCTGCGCCGGAGCGAACGTCACGAGGCTCAGAATCATTACAACTCCCAGCGCGTAAACCACGCTCCTGCCAAACGAATGTCTCATCTTGCTCCTCCTCATCGGGATTTTTTGCGACATGCTTCGCATAAAGTAAAAGGACAAGGGAGAAACACGGTCTCCTGCCAGTTTATTTTTTAGAGGGAACGCGCGGATTGTAGCACGGACAATAGCGCATAAGACAGGACAGTACCGCACGCTACCGCAGGCAGTACTGTCCTGTGACAGCTTATTTCATGCTCATACGTGAGGGGCGCACGCGTACGAAGAAGCGGTAAGAGACGGGGTTGTCGCCGTAAACAGCGTCGAGCGCTGCGGGCTTTGAGTAGAAGGTGAGGTCGCTGCCGAGCGCCACGTTGAATTTATCCGTAGTCCACACGTCGCGCGAGTAACCGAAGGTGTACGCGCCTATGCGAAAGAGCGGATGGCTGTTCGTAATCCCAAGGCTCTTGCGCTCCGTAGCGTTGAGCAAGCCGTTCTTATCCACCAACTCAAGCCGCGTGTAGACGTAGTTCTTGTCTAAGAACTGCACGGTCGATTCCGCAGTGTAGCCGTTCAGGGTGAAGAGATCGTTGTGATGCTCTTCGCGGTTGCGGCCCCAGATAAGGCTAGTGGCCCAGTTGCCGCGCGAGAAACGCTTGTTGTAGCTGACGGAGGCTGTCATGCGGCGCACGTCGCCCGGCTCAAGCGCTTCGGGATTCTTTAACAGCCCGTAGCTCCACTGCATAGACCAGTTCTGATTGGGCGCGAAAGAGACACGGAACGAGCGAGAGTTCCAAGTGTTGAACTCAAAGTCGTAACGATTCTCGTCCGGCTCGCGGCCATTGAAGACCGAGCCTTCAAACTTGAACCAGCGATAGGTAAAGCCCGTGGTGAAGACGCCGAAGGAGATGTGCGTTGAATCCTGCAAGTGATGCGTCAGGGGCGCGCTTGGGTTCTCGGAAGCAGACCATCTGTGCATGAAGGCCGTAGGCCCAAGCGCAGGCTCGCCGGGGAAACCAAGATAAGTGAACCAAGTCCCGCGCTCGCCCAGGGGCACTGTGTAGGTCGCGGACAATTCCATAAAGAGGTCGTGCGGGTGCTGCGCGTCCCTGAGCGGCTGCCCCCTATAGGTCTCGCCCGTCTGGAAAAGCTGCGGCGACCCCTGGCCGGAAAAAGTGAAAGGCTCCATGCTGAACATGCCTCGAAGCTGAAGCGTGCCCGGCCCCACTCTGCGGAATGCCATAGGCATGAACCAGTTCTGCGATTCGAACTTGGTCACTCCTCGCGGGCCGCCCTGCGAGTTGACGCCGAACTTCATATCGCTGTGAAAGAAGATGAGCCACTTGCCCGCAGACTTGTACCACATGTACATGGGCGTGGTCGCGGGTTGCCAGCTTGAGCCGGAACCCATCTGGCCCATAGCGAAAGAGTTGCTCCCGCTCCTGCCCACGCGTATGTCCATGCCGTCGCCGTTCATTATCATCAGAGAGTCCGCGTCCACGCGTCCCATGCCCTTCATGTTCATGCCTGGCATACTCGTAGCGGGCATGGACTCTTTCATCTCAGGGCTTTGCTCTTTCCCCGCGCCGCCGGACATGTTCATGTTGCCCATGTCGTGGCCTTCGTGCCCGCTTGAGTCTTTAGGCTTTTCGGCGGGCTGCGGTTTGGTCTCCGTCTCCATCTTCATGCCGGGCATGGAATCCTGCATGGGTTTGGGAGAGGCTTGCGGGTTAGGTGTCGGATTAGGCGTCGGAGAAGCGGAAGGCGTGGCTCTATTCATGCCGGGCATATCGTCCATTCCCTTCTTCTCCGGCGTTGGCTGCTGTTTAGGCTGAGGCGTTGGCGTGGGGCGCGCTTTGGGCTTGCCCATCTCCATGCCTGACATATCCTGCTGGCCCGCGACTCTTGATGAAGAAGAAAACGGCGCGCTCGCAATGACAAGCAGAAACGCGACCGCCACTAGCCACAGGCTCTTTCTGAAATTAACTCTATTCATAATTCCCCTCTCGAAAAAAAGTTTCTTTGCTCCTCAAGGACAGAACAAGAAAGACACACGTGCGCGCCGAAGACTCTTAGAGCCTTGGCGCATTTCGAGATGGGGGAGTTAAATCAGTAGAACGCCTGTGAGAAGGTGTTTAGGGATATTAGAGCCGGGCGGCGCGCCCTGCCTGTAGAGCACGGGCTTTGCGAAAGACTGTGCAGGTACGACAGGCAAAGACGACTGCAAAGCTGCTGCTTCGAGGCTGCGTTTCTGCTCTACCTGCTGGCGCGCCATGACGGTCGAGGCGGGAGTCTCAGGCTTGCTTAAACAATGCGTACAGGGCGCGTCCTGCCGTAGAGCGAGCGCAACGCTGCCGCCCGTTTTGCCCGGCACAGCGCGCGTCTCCTTGGCCTCTGCCGTCGCCTCTTGCTCCATAGCCGAGTCATGACAGTGCGGCTTTGCAGCCTTTTCAGGTTTTGCTTTCCGAGCCGCGACCGTCTTTGCCGCAAGGCTATTCGCATGCGGGCAGAGCACTGCGGCCACGACAGAACCCCAGCCGCTCGCCGCAAGCGCCAGCATAACAAGCCCTAATATTTGAACGTAACGCCTCATCGTCTTCGCGTAAGAGGCTTAAGATGCCCTCAAGCCTTCAAGAGTTTACCACGCAAAGCGCCCACGACGCATCCCGGCGTGCTAAGATGCGTTGTCTATAAAATCTGTACGGGCGAGATATTGGAGCGGGCATTTTGGAAGAAGAGAGAGCACGGGCCGAGTGGGTTGAGAACAGCTTGCAAGAGATGACGCTGGAGGAAAAGGTCGGGCAGCTTATCATGCCGGACACGACCGGCGTGCTCATGCACGAAGAGAGCAGGGAGTTCCGCAGACTTGCAGAGGCCATAGAGAGATTTCACGTCGGCGGCTTCATCATCTATAGCGGAGATGCCCTGACGACAGCAGCTTTGACCAACCGTTTGCAGGAGAGGGCGCGCGTGCCGCTTCTCTTCGCTTCGGATTTCGAGGGCGGCGTAGGCATGCAGCTTCGCGGCGGGACAAGGCTGCCGCGCGCAATGGCTTTGGCCGCGACGGGCGACACGCAGTCCGCAGCCGAAGCCGCGCGCATCACCGCACGCGAAGGCCGCGCGCTCGGCGTTCATGTAAATTTCTATCCGGTGCTGGACGTTAACAACAATCCTTCCAATCCAATCATCAACACGCGCGCCTTCGGAGATGACCCTGAGATGGTAGCCAACTGGGGCGCTGCCTTCATACGTGCCGCGCAGGAGGAAGGGCATATAGCGACCGCGAAACATTTTCCGGGTCACGGCGACACGAGCATTGATTCGCACATACTGCTTCCGACCCTCGACGCCACGCGCGAGCGCCTTGAGCAGATAGAGTTGCCGCCTTTTCGCTCGGCCATTCAGCGCGGCGTGCGCGCCGTCATGACGGCTCACATCTTTGTGCCCGCGCTCGATACAGATGCGACCGAGACGCGGCCCGCCACGCTTTCGCCTCAGCTTGTTGACGGAATCCTTCGACGCGATTACGGCTTCGACGGACTCATCTTCTCCGACGCTCTTTCCATGGGCGCTGTCGCAGACCGCTACGAAGCGGGCGAGGCGGCTGTGCTGGCGGTTGAAGCGGGCTGTGACGTGGCGCTTTATCCCGTGGACATACAGAGGGCGCACAAAGCTCTGTGTGAAGCGGTCAGGACGGGCCGCTTGAGCCATGAGCGCATAGAGCGTTCCGCGCGCAGCATCCTGGCTGCGAAAGCCTGGTGCGGGCTGAACCTTGAGCGAAAGGTTTCGCTGGAAACAGTCTGGGACGTTTTGGGAAGCCCGTCGCACACGGCTACCTCCCGCGACCTCTTTGAGCGAGGGATAACGCTCGTGCGCGACCCGCTTGAGCTTCTTCCGATTAAGAAGAAGCGTGTGGCCGCGATTATCTTGAAAGACAACGTGCCGGTGTGGGCGCACGTTCTCAGAGAGCCTGCCGGTTCGCGCTTCTCCGCCGCAGTCTCGCGCACCTTTAACGCGCGGCTGATTGAATCCGGCGCAGAGGCCGCAGACTTAGAGATGGTGATGGAGGCTACGAAGGGAGCAGATGTGGCGCTCATGGCCGTGTGCGCGCGTGTGGCGGCTTACAAGGGAAGCGTGGCTCTGGCTTATGCTCACGCGGCGGTGCTGGATGCGCTGGACGCCGCAGGCATTCCCACAATCGTCATAGTCTTCGGCAATCCTTACGTCCTGCCACGCGTGCCGGAACGCGCAACCACTCTCCTAACCTTCGAGTCCGCTCCCGAATCCGAAGAGGCTGCGGTCAGAATCGTCAACGGAGAAATCCCCGCACGCGGGCGCTCGCCCGTCAAATTAGAAGGGATGAAGAAGAATTGATTCATTGATTCATTTGTTCATTGATTCAATGAATCAATCTCTTTACACTGTGACGCTTTCGACAGGGGGCGAGTGCTGGGGAGCCTCAAGATAGGCTTCCACCGTTTTATAAAGCTCCTCGTCCATGAAGCAGTTGATGCGACGATAGGCGTGCGTGAGTTGATCGAGGTTATGCTGGCGTATCGCGCCGCGATAGGTTTCCAGAAATTCAAGGAGCGTGGCGCGCAGCAGTATCAACTCGCGTATGACCTCCTTCAATTCATAGCCCTGCCGCCATCTCTGCCGCCCGTGCTTGTTCGCCTCGGTGAGTGATTCTTCTGGCGGGTTGGTCGCCATGGCATGCTTTAGCTCTTCGATTATCTGCGGGATGTGGTCAATGAGCTGTATGTAGGAGAGTTGCGCCTCGGATTGCACGCGGCGGTCTGACATGACCTTCTCAGACCAGGCGCGCACTATCTGCTCTGAGCCGCTTGCGAGTAAACGACTGATCTCTTGAGTCATTTGGGGGAACCTCTTGTCTTTTATTGAAAACTTTTAAGAGAAGCTGCCGGTTCTTTTTTACGAAACACGTAGCGAGGATTCTCTCTCTGGTTCAAGCGGGAGTATGGCACAACGTGGCGCGACAGGCAACAATTTGACCTCGCCGCGTAAATAGTGAGACGATTGCCCCGAAGCATTCAATCAATAATCATCATTCGAGGGAGTTCATTATGGAGATTGACAAGGCCAAAGTTCGCACGCAGGACGAAGAGAGCGAGCCAGCGCCGATTGACCAGGTGGAAGAGCGAGTGGAGGCCGAAATGAAGCGCGCCGAAGGCAGCGCCAAAGAACGCGTCGCACAGGGGCTACAGGACGAAGACCTTGAGCGCGAGGGCAGACAGATGCGTAAGGAGGGCGAACGCCAGCTAGAAGAAAAGCGCGGCGAAGAATCAAAGCAAGAGTAGGGGCAGGGACAAGCCCTGCCCCTACTGTTTTATTAGATGAAGGTTACTGCGTATTGCCGCTCATGCGTACGGTGCTTCCCGTTTCTATATCGAAGGGGCCTTGCTTGTTTCCCGTCAGGTCTGAGTTCTGAACAGTCCCTCTGGCGTTCTTATAAGCGTAGACGGCGTTGTAGCCGTTGCCGTTAATCTTGCACCTGTTAACAAGGGGGTCGCCACCCTCGCTGATGGAGACGCCCGAATAAGTGTTGCCGTAGATTCTGCAATCCTCCACAGTCCCCTTGCCGTTGAGGTAGACGTAGACGCCGCTAGACTTGCTGTTATAGATGCGCGAGTTGCGAACGGTTGGGTCTGCGGCCTCTTTGACAGAGACGTTCGCAAACCCGTTGTTGAAGAGATCGCAGTCTTCAACCAGCCCTGAGGAGTTGCGATAAAAGTAGACGCCGCTCTCCGCGCAATCATGAATGCGACAGCGCCGTATGAAGCCTTTAGTGCCCGCGCCGTAAATGCCCACGCCCGTCAGCGCGGCTGAAGTCACGTCGCAGTCTTCCAGATTAAGCTCGCCGCCGGAGGCCGTGACGGCATAATACTTGTCGGTCTTATTCGTCATGCGGTTGCGTAAAGTTAAGCCGCGTATGAGCACCTTGCCGGACTTTACATAGACGCAGTTATTGTCTGTGGCCTCTACGATTATCTGCGTGATGGGGCCGTCGCCCACTATCTCAACGTCCCTGTCAATCTCTATGCTCTCGTTATAGACGCCTGGCCGAACGCTGATGCGAGCGCCAAGGGGAGCGTTCTTGATAGCCTCGCTGATGGAAGTGTACTGCCCGCCGCCAAGCTTAGAGACGATGATTTCCCTCGTGCCGGTCGAAGTGGGCGAGGAAGCGCCTCGGCTACTGCTGCTTATCACGCTGTAGACCACGAGCGCGCCTACGATGACCGCGCCGAAGAGAAAGAGCAGTATGCCGCCGACTATCCAAGGCAGAAAGCTGCGGCCCTGTTGTGGTGCGGGCGGCTGAGTGCCCGGATAGCCGGGCAGCGTCGGCGCGCCGTAGGCTGCGTTCGTCGCAGGCGCGCTCCGGGGGATAGGCTGCGTGCGCGCATCCGGCGCGGGCGGCGGTGTGGGGCTATAGCTTCCGGGCGTCCGGTGAATGTCAGAAGGAGTAGGCGGAGGGCCTACGAGCGTCGCGGCGGAATCGAAGGGCGGCGCGGTGTCTTCCACGAGCGGCGCGCCGTCATCCAGACAGAAGTTTAAGGTCGCGTCCGTGTAGACCTGCTGACAGGACGGGCAGCGTTTCATCTTAGAAGCCTCCGGGGTTAAAGGCTCTGTGGAACTTGAAACCTGGGACTTATCTTGCGAGGTTGATTAAAACTTCGGCGCGTCTCTTCTAGACTTTGTTGCCGAGCGCCTGCTCTATCGCCTGTCTCAGTCTTTGCGGCGTTGAGGTCGGGTTGAAGCCGGTCAGGTGCGCTATGACGCGCCCGTCGGGCGTGATGACAAAGCTCTGCGGGATGACATCCTTGACGTTGCCCTGCATCAGGCCGAGCGAAAAGTTTCGGTTGCCCCAACCCACCCTGTAAGTAATCTGCTGTTGCGCGACAAAGTTCTTGACTAAATCGGCGGCCTCTTCGGGGTCTTCGTTCGTCAGCCCGATTAACTCCACGCCGCGAGACTTATATTCGTTGCTGACCCTGATAAGCTCTGGAATCTCCGTGCGACACGGGCCGCACCAAGTCGCCCACAAATTGACCACGACAACCTTGCCCGAATAGTCCGACAGCCTGAAGGTTTTACCTTCGAGGTCTGTCAACTCCATATTAAGCACCGTCGCAGGGAGCGGAGGTCTGGGGACGTTAGCAGCGTTCGCGGGCCTGCTCGAAGGAGCGGCTTGATTTGGAGCCGTGCCTGGCTGCGACCTGACGGCATCCGACTGGCAAGCTGGAAGCATGAATGCGGCTGTGAGCGCCAGCACGGCGAAAGTGAAAGCCGCGCGTGTCGGCGTCCAGAAACCTTTTTTGTCAGGCGTTGCGGTCAAAGCGGAGTCTCTCATTTAAAGCTTCTTCCCTTTTCTCAAAATCTACGGGTTCGATTCGGCACCGATGCGAAAGGTTGCGATGCGCGAAGGGTCTGCGCCGACGAAGGCGTATTCGCCGGGCGCGAGCGGTTCGCGCGGGCTAACCTGCATAAAGAGCATACCATCTTCGCGCTTCAAGACAAGCAGGCGCGGGCGCACTATCTCTTCGGACGGAACGGCGAAACCGCTCATGCCCTTCTGCACGAGCGCCTCGACTCTGCGCGCCTTCTTCTTTTCCACGAGCCGCACTATGAACGGAGGCCGCACGCCCTGCGCGTCTTTGACGAAGAGATAAAAGCGGGGCAGAGGGTCTTTGATTAAAGTTGCGGCGTGCTCGCCCTGCAATTCCAGGTAGCTTCTCTTATCAGAGCGCGCAACTTCCGCGACGCGCAGAGGTGTGACGGCAACCTCGAACGGCAAAGCCGTCAGAGCATTCTTCGCGTCCGCCACGTAGATGAGCGTCCTATCCGCAGGCGCTTCCGGGTACGCGCTCTGAAGACGGACGGGCGCGGCGTGAGCAAGCATTAGACAGAAAGCGCAAAGCAATGCGAGACGGGCAGAATGCCGGAATGATGAATAACGAGAACGACTGTCCCTTTTATTCCGCACGTCTAGCACTTCCGCCTTCCGCATTGCCTAACCTATATCCTGTGTGCGAAGAACTATAACGGTTCCGGCTATCAGTCCAAAGAACATGAGCAGGAGCATTATAGGGTTAATAAGCACGTTGCCCCACGGGTGCAGAAAGTCTATGTAGCCGGAGAGGTCGTCGGGAATTCTGACGGGGTCGTCCGGCTTTGGAGGATCGGCCAGTTCGGGCGGCGCTGGCTTCGCAGGGAAAGCCCTGTTATTCGGGTCGCCCTGCGCGTAGGCGAACTGCTTCTGGTAATCGTCCATCTTTCGCTGGTAATCCTTGGAGCTTTCGTCGGCGTCCTTTTTGTAATCCTCTATCTTCTGCTTGGCCTTGGCTATGTTCTGGTCGTTCTCGTACTCCACCTGCTTGTAGAGTCCGCGCCCCTCATCCTTGTCTGCGGCCTGCGCGCCTTCGTCTTTGCCGCGCAGCACGTCCAGACCGGAAAGGCGCTTCATCTCGTCAAATGCCCAGGTGGCGGGCATGACAACGCCCACGGCTTTCGAGAGTCCTTTGGGTACGCCGACCAAGCCTGAGAAGAGAATCTGCGGAATCAATATGAGCGGCACAAGGCTCGTAGCCATCTCGCTCGTTTTAACTATGGCCGAGACAAAGAGGCCGAGCGCGATGCCTACGATGCCGGTCATAATCATTATGATGAGTTGCGGCAGGCCGAAAAGCCACGTAGGAGAGCCTGGCATCTTCATCAGCCCGGCAATATCGAAGAGCTTCAGCGTGCCCCAGAGCAGTATGCACTGTGCGCCTACAATCATCGAAAGCACGAAGAGCTTTGAGCCGACGTAAGGCAGCAACCCGAGGTTCACCATTCGCTCGCGGTTGTAGACGGCGCGCTCGCGTATTATCTCGCGCGCAGCCACGGAGGTGCCGAACCACACGGCCACGAGCGAGAGAACGAAGTAGATGAAGTCGCGCGGGCTGTTGTGACTGACCACCAAATAAGTCAGGAAGGCCACAATCGGAGCCTGCCCGAAGAGAATCAGAAGGTTGAAGCGGTCGCGGCCCAGGACTTCCATGTAGCGGCGCGCAAGAGTGCCCCACTGCCTGAGCGCGTCCGTCACGGTCGGCCTGCGCTTTTGTGGAGCCACGGCCTGCGTGCTGCGATTCTTCAGGTCGCCAAGCGGCTGAGCTACGAAGCGCTGGTACTGCGGCGTCTGCATGAAGCGGCGCTTCCACTCTTCCGCGACCTCTTCGGAAATCTGCTCCTTCTGCCGCTTGTACGCAGCCTTCTGCTCCTTTGTAGCATTCGGAGGCAGCACGCCGAGCTTTGAGACGCGCTCCTCAATCGGTGCCTCAAGCTTGTCGTAGAGGTCTTTGAAGCTGTCGGCCTTGACGTGTTGCAAAGCCTCTTTGGGCGGGCCGTACCAGACCAGCTTGCCTCTCATCATGACGACTATCTTGTCGAAGAGCTTGACGTTCTCCATCGCGTGAGTCGTCAGGATTACCGTTCTCCCGCTTTCAGCTATCTGGCGGAAGAGCTTCATTATCTTCTCTTCCGTCGCCGGGTCTAATCCAGAAGTCGGCTCGTCGAGGAAGATAACAGATGGCTTTGTTATCAACTCTACGGCGATGGAGACTCTCTTTCTTTGACCGCCTGAGAGTTGCCCGACGGGCACGTCTCTTCTTTCTGATAACCCTGTGACATCCATGACCTCGTTGACTATCTGGTCAATCTCCTGCGTGGAAACGTCGCGCGAGAGCCTCAAGCGCGCCACGTAATAAAGGGTGCGGTAGACGGTCAATTCTCTGTGAATGATGTCGTCCTGCGGCACGTAGCCTATGGACTGCTTGATGGAATCGAGGTGCTGGTAAAGGTCTAGGTTGTTGATGAGCACATGCCCTGCCGTCGCGGGGCGCATGCCATTCAAGGCATCCATGAGAGTGGATTTGCCAGCGCCCGATGGGCCGAGCAGTCCTACGAACTCGTTAGGCTGAATCGTCAGGTCAACGTCATCCAGCAGCTTAATCTTTCCGCCGCCGGAGCGGTTCTGCACTTCCTTCGTGATGTCAATCACGTCAATGCGCGTCTTGGAGCGTGTGTCGAAGACGGCCACGCCGCGCTGCGTGTCTGCCTGAAGCACGAAGGGGCCTATCTGAACAATGTCTCGGCTCTCTACGGGGCGACGGCCAGTGATACGCACGCCGTTGACGTAGACGCCGTTGGTAGAGCCTGCGTCTTCTATCACCACCTGCCCGCCGGAATTGTGCAGGCGCGCGTGATGATTGGAGATTTGCAGGCCGTCCAGGTGCAGGTCATTGTCGGGAGCGCGGCCTATCGAAAGCGTGGGCTTGTCGAAGGGGCGCTGCATTAGAAGCTGCGGCTGAGCGCCTCCGGTCTGCGGTGCCTGCGGCTGCTGCAAAGAGCCTGAGCCGGGCCGCACGACCATCGTGTGCATGCCCGCGACCTCCGCAATGGGGCCAGAGACGGGAGGCATCTGCACGGGCGAAGCGGAAGGGCCTAAGGCGCGCTGTCCCGCCTGCGACATTCCGGCGGGAGCCGGATGCGCCGGGTCTGTGAACCTGAGAATGGGGCCGCCCATTCCAAGCTGTATGCGGTCGCCGTCATAAAGCGGCGTGGGCGTGGTGATGCGCTGGTCGTTGATGAGCGTGCCGTTGAAGCTTCCGAGGTCATGCAGGACGAACTGGCCGTCGTGCTTTCTTATCTCGGCATGACGACGCGAGACGACCGCAGCCGAAGCCTCAATCGCCACCTCCATTTCAGGGTCGCGCCCCATGCGCGTCACGTCCTTGCTGAGTTGTATGCGTCTTAGCTGGCCCGTGGAAGCGCTAACGACTTCAATCGCGGCGGGCTGAGACGGTGCGCCGCCCGCAGGGCGCGAAGGCTTGGGCTGCGAAGGAGGCGCAGGAGGAGGAGTAGAAGAAGGCGGCGCTGCCGGAGCGGATTTCTGCTGAGGCGGCGCGGCCTGTTGCTGTACGGGCGGTGAAGGCTGCGGCTGTTGCTGCGGCGGCGCAGAAGGCTTGGGCGCGGCAGCAGGCGGAGCGCCCACGGGCTGAGAGACAGCAGGCTCCATGTCGCGGCGCGTCTCTAAATCGCCAAGGTCAACTTTGGGCTGAGGGGCTGCGCCCGTCTCAAGCGAGACGATTCGCATGACGGGGCCGCCCGCGCCGAACTGCACGCGCGAGCCTGTGCGAACCTCCATAGGCTCTGTCACGCGCTGGCCGTCCAGAAACGTGCCGAAGCTCGAATTAGTATCGACTATCAGACAGCGATTGTCTTTGGCGCGAAACTCCGCGTGCTTGCGCGAGACCATGGGCCATTCGCTCTGGTCAAAGACCAAGTGGCAATCCGCAGGGTCGCGTCCGACCTTCACGCTCTGATGTTCATACGTGCGCTCTGGGCCGGGCTGGCCGTTGCGCTCCTGTGCTAAAACGATTTTCATAGATTCTACTTACCCTGTTTCCAATAAAGATGAGGCGATAAAAGCAGTGAAACAGTTTTCAGTTTTTAGTTTTCAGTTTTAAGCCGAGAAGGCGAGCCTGCTTTTAACTAAAAACTGAAAACTATTTACCGTAGTTATGAACCGAATCTGAAAGTTTTCAAGATGGTTGGTAATTCTCCCTTTTCGCCTACGTCGTCGAGGCTCTTGATTTCGGGGGCGGCGCTTGAGGCCAGCATCAGCAGGACAACGCCGTTCTTGGCATCTTCGCTGCCGACGGGCAAGAATATGACGCGCCCCCAGAGGTCTATGTCGCCCTTGCCTGTGCCTTTGACAAGGCTCTTGAAGGTGAACTGATAGGCGTCCAAGCCGTTGAATTTGGTCTCGCCTTCGGAGACCTTCTGATAGTTTGGATAATCCTTTGCGAACAGGTTATTGAAGAACTCTACGCGATTCGGAAATATTGGACGGTCAAACTGCATCGTGCCGTTGCTCTGATACCAGCCGACGGCCAAACTCTCCAGCAAGTAATCGCCCGTGTCATCGCTCAACATGCGATTGGCCTTGAAGAAATTGCTTGAGCCTGAGGTTCCCGCCTTGGTATCAACCGCCCAGCCGTTCGGATAGTAGAGCGAGAAGTCAACGAAATGCTCGGCCAAACTCCCCGTCACCTTATCGCGCGAGTTTACGAACTTGGTCGCATTGGGCGGAGGCGTGACGGGCGGCTGGCTAGTGGTTGCAGCACTCGTATTCGTGTTGCTTGAATTCGCATTCGCGCTCGAATTTGAGTTCGTATTGGTCGCGCTCGTCTCTCTCTCCAACGTGGGGCTGCTGCTATTAGCGGTAGCGGTCTCGGCCTTCGGCCTCATGGCTAAAAAGTAGAAGCCAACGCCGCCCGCAATCACCAGCAGGAGCAGCACGGCCAGGCCGCCCACCAGCATCAGCACACGGCTGGACTTCTTTGGCGGAGCAGCAGCAGCAACGGCAGGCCCCGCGCCGAGCGCGCCCGATGGCGGCTGTGGGCCGGTAGCTACGGGGCCGCTCTGCGACACGGGTGCCGTAGGAGCCTGCGACAGACCGCCGGAAGAAGCCAGAGGCGCGGACGATTGAGACGCGCCCGCAGGCGGCGCTCCGAGCGGAGAAGTAGTCGTCGGCCCGGTCGGCGCTTGCGGCGGCGGCGGTTGCTGCGGAGCCGTGGGCTGAGGCGCGCCCTGCCAGGGCGGCGCGGCACTCGGAGGCGTGGGGCCTGTCTGAGCCGGAGGCGGAATCTCGGAAGTCAGAGGCGGAGGCGTGCCCGCGACCGTCTTGTTCAGGTCGGGCGCTGGCCCCATGACGGTTGCGCCCAGAGGGTCTGTCTGCGGCGCAGGCCCCAGGTCAAACGTCGTCGGAGCTTCCGTGTCAACCATCAGGCGTCCGCCGTCGAACGTGCAGAACTTCTGCGAATCATCCTGATAGGTGCGATTACATTTAGGACAACGCTGCATAACAAATAATGCAGAAGGCAGAGCGCCGAAATGATGAATTAAAGAGATTGATTCATTGCTTCATCGGTTCATTGATTCAATGAACCGATGAAGCAATGATTAAATTCTTTTTCGTTCATCATTGCGGCATTCTTACTTCTGACTTGCCTTTCTTATCCTCTAGCGGCGGCCAGCTTGCTCTGTAGCTCCGTGTTCGATGGATCGAGTGAGATGGCGCGCTCGTAGGCGCGCACGGCATCCGTTTTTCTTCCGGCCTTCATGTACGCGTCGCCAATGCCGCCGAAGCCGTAAGAGCCTGCCAGTTGCCTGCGGTCATTCGGTGAAGCGACTTCAGCCGCGCGCGTGATAGCCCGTTCGGCATCCTCTGGCCGCTCCATTCTCAAATAGAGCGAGCCTAAAACGTAATGGGGCGCGAAACTGCGCGGGCTGACCTCAATCGTAGTCTTCAAATAGCCTTCGGCGTCCGCGAACTGTCGCATGTAGATGTAGAACTTTGCCATCAGGAAGTTCGCGCTCGGATTACGACGATCAAGCTGTAGGGCACGCGCGAGCACGGGCTGCGATTCGATGTAAAGCTGCTCGGACTGCATGGCCTCGGCAATGAGCACGAATTGCGGAGCCTCTTTGGCTAATCCGACGGCGCGCACGAAATTCTGCTCGGCGTCGCTGGCCCGATTCGTCTTCTTCATCAAGCGCGCCAGATGCACGTAGGCCACTGCGAACTGCGGGTCAAGCTCAACGGCCTTTCTGTAAGAGGCTTCGGCCTCGGCGTTCAAAAGCGCCCGTGCTACGAGCGCTTCGCCCAATCGGTCGTAAGCTATGGCGTTATTCGGCTGAAGCTGTATGGCGCGGCGCGCGAACTGTTCGGATTCGGTCAGGCGCTTGGCGGCGTTGCCCGCAGAGCGCGGCTGAACCAGCACGTAGCTCAAGGCTACGAAGGTGTCAGCGCTCAGAGCGTTGAAGCTCATCGCCTGACGATAGGCAATGTCCGCCTCTTCCCATCGCTGCTGGTCTGTGTAGATGTTGCCAAGCCCGTAGGCCGCGCGCCAATCCTTTGGCTTTAGCTGCTGCGCCTGCTTGTAAGCGGTTTCGGCCTGGGCATACTTGCGGTCGTCGCGCGCTTCGTTTCCTTCATCGAGCAGGTCTTCGTACTGTTCTTCAAGCTCTGCGGCTGCGGCTGGATTGTTGGGGCGCGCGGGTGAGCGACCGCCGCCGACACGGCCCGCATTCGTTCTGCCACGATTCGGATTCGTGCGGCGCTTGCTAGAGGTTTCAGGGTTGCGCGGTCTGAAGACAATCGCGCCGCCGCCAAGGTCGCCGCCAGCTTCCTGCGCCAGGCTTGCGCCGACGCAAAGAAGCATGAGCGCAGCGCAGGCTGCGAACATTCTAATCCAGAAGATTGGAGGATTAAATCTATCGGGTCTCATCGCAATTCCTTCCATACAACTCTTATCTTGAGTCCGATGACTCAAGGCAGAGCGCGAACTCTTTTTTCGGTCTGACAAACAAATAAGCTTACTGCGAGCGGACTAGGCGGAAGCCGAGGCCGGGATTCTGCGTATTAGCTTGAATCCAGTTTCTATAGGCCGCCGAAACCTTCCTCTTGCTCGTGTTCGTGATGTAAGCCCCGCCGCGCATGATAATCCAGTCCTTAAACTCGGCGTCCAACTGTCCCTTGCTTCCCGGATAGTACGAAGCCTTCGACGTTGTCCACTCGTAGGCATTGCCTATCATGTCCATCACGCCCGCTTTGGTCTTATCTTCGGGCGAGCCGCCCACAGGCTTCAATGACGCCGTGTTGACGTTGGCTTTGCCATCGGCCCAATCACTGCCCCAGGGGAAGAGTCCACCCTGCGCGCCGTCACGCGCGGCAAACTCCCACTCCTCTTCCGTGGGCAGTCGATAGGTCACGCCGTCTCGCTTAGACCTCCACTCGGCGAACGCTTTCGCATCATCGAGCGAAACGTTCGTCACGGGCCACTGCTCCTGCCCGCTAATGGGCTTGCCGTTTCGGAAATGACTGGGCACCGCATGGCCGGTAGCTTCGACGAACTGCGCGTACTCCGCATTGGTGACTTCCGTGCGGTCAATACTGAAAGCTCCGACCGTGACAGAGTGCGGCGGGCCTTCCTGCGGCTCTCCGTCAGAGCGTCCCACGGTGAAAGTGCCGCCCGGAAGAGAAACAAGGTCGGGCTTGATGGGAGCGTTCGCGTCGGGCGGCTTGTTCTCGCCCGGTTTATCATTCGGCTTGACGGGCGGCGTCGTCGGCGTAGCGGACTTCCTTGTCAACAGATAGACTCCGCCACCGCCGCCTACGAGCAGGACTACGCCGAGGACTGCGGCTATGAGTCCTATGGGCAGGCCGGACTTCTTAGGCTCCGTTGCCGCGAAGCCCGCGCCGGAGGCTTGAAACTGCGGCTGGCTCTGATAGCCCATGTTCGGCTGCGACTGCGCGCCCGACATGCTGTCCACAGGCCCCGTTGTGATTCCCTGTCGCTGCGGCTGCGTCTGACTGAGGTCAACCGGAGGCGCAACCGAAGTGGCAGCGAGACGCGCACGCTGTTCCTCAAGCTCGCGTCGCTCTCTCTCGATTCTCTCTCTTTCGGCAGCCAGCGCACGCTCTCTCTCTTCTCTTTCTTTTTGCTCCCTCTCCTGGCGCTGCCGTTCTTCTTCCGCGCGACGACGAGCCTCTTCTTCGGCACGAAGGCGTGCTTGTTCTTCCGCGAGCTTTCGCGCCTGCTCTTCTTCTGCACGGCGCTTTGCTTCCGCCTCGGCCCTGAGCCTGTCCTCTTCCTCTCGGCGCGCACGGTCGGCTTCGGCCTGCTTGCGCGCGGCTTCGTGTTCGGCGCGAAGGCGCGCGGCCTCTTCTTCGGCTGCGCGTCGTGCCGCAGCTTCAGCCTCAGCCTGCTTGCGCGCGGCCTCTGCCTCTTCCGCGCGAAGACGTGCTTCTTCCTCTGCCTTCTGACGCGCGGCCTGTTCTTCTGCGCGACGCGCAGCTTCGGCCTCGGCTCGCTTTCTCTCCTCTTCAGCGCGGCGCGCGGCTTCAGCTTCAAGGCGCAGGCGCTCCTCTTCCGCCTTGCGACGCGCCTCGGCTTCGGCACGCTCCCTGGCCTCTGCCTGCGCGCGGAGTCTTGCTTCCTCTTCGCGCTGCAACTCTTCGCGGGCCAGGCGGTCGCGCTCTTCCTGCTCGCGGCGCTCGCGCTCACGACGCTCTGCCTCTTCGCGCTTGGCCTGCTCTTCAAGCTGCGCGGCCTGCGCGCGAAGGCGTTGCGCCTCCATAGCAGCGAAGCTCTGCTGTTGAGACGAGTCCATGTTGGGAGCAGAGATGGTGCCCGCGTACTGGTCGCTGCCCATCTGCGGCAGGCTCGTAGCCATCAAGCTCTGTAACTGCGCGCTTACGTCGCACGTCCCGCCCTGACACTCAATCTGGCTCTCCCAATCGGCGTAGCCATCGTGCCGCACGCGCACAAGATGTTTGCCCGGCTGAATGTCCGTAATGACCATCTGGCCGTGCCCGTCGCTCGTTCCGACCTCTATGTTGTTGATTGAGACGCGCGACTTCGGAGGCGCTGTGCGTATACGCATGGTCGTCGTCGCTGGCTGCGGCTTCATAGAGATGGAGGGCGGAGGCGGTGCTGAGATGAGTGTCTCCGACTGATAGCCTGGGCCAGCCATCTGCGTGCGATTCAGTGAAGCGGAGGTCTGTGCGACGGCATCGCGCAACTCGCCTATGAAAGCCTCTACAGTCTGCGGGCGATTGTCCGCGTCCTTCTCAAGAGCGTGACGCACTACGGCCTCAATAGCGGGAGGCACAGAGACGCCGAGGGTTGCGAGCGGCGCGGGCGCTGCCGTCAAATGCTTCTTCATGATGGAAGGAATGCCCGTGCCCTTAAACGGCACGTCGCCGCCAAGCATCTGGTAAAGAATCACGCCCAGAGAATAGATGTCCGCTCTCACGTCAGGCTCTTCGTCAGACCACTGCTCGGGAGCCATGTAAAAGGGCGAACCCATCAGCCCGCTTGTCTTAGCCTGCACGAATGAACCCAGAAGCTCGCCCGACTTAATCTTCGCCAGCCCGAAGTCCAGAATCTTGACCGCTTCGGCAACGGGCAGCCCGTCCTGAAGCATTATGTTCAGGGGCTTCAAATCGCGGTGGACTATATTCTGCCGGTGCGCGGCTGCGATGCCAGCGCCTATGGCGTTCATCATCTCAAGCGCGCGTGTAGGAGGCAGCGCGCCTTCTGCCGCCAGTATGTCGTGAAGCGATTTACCCTGCACGAACTCCATCACCAGAAAAGGCATGGTGCCGCGCGCCACGCCGAAGTCCGTCACGGCTATGATGTTCTGGTGGCGTATGGCTGCCGCCGCGAGCGCTTCCTGCCGAAAGCGCGTCACGAGCATGGGGTCGTTGCCCACAAGGTCGGGCAGGATGACTTTGATGGCGTGCGCTGTTTTAAGGAAGATGTGGCGCGCCTTGAAGACCACGCCCATGCCGCCATGTCCCAGCCGCTTTTCCAGTTGATAGCGACCGTCCAGGATTGGCTCGCCCGCGATAGAGGGAGTCGTGGCGTCGCCATCGTTGGGGCAGTGGTTGACGTGATCAGGAAAACAACGTCGGCAAGCTGGACATTCTTTCATCGGTTGGCTCTGGTACAGGGGCGACCCGCCACAACACTCACGAGAGCGACGCGGCGTCGAATGGGCGCACGCCGCTTCGGATGGCGGCAGCCTAATTTTATCTCGGTGGCAAGTAAACCTTCCGCGTGCGTTTCCATGCGAGTTGCTCGCTTCTCGCACGGGCGCGGGTTAGTCTTCGGACGCTGACGCTCCGCTAAGGGCGGGAGCGCCGCCAGGTAGCACTTAAGGAATTGCCACAACCACGCTCGTAGATTTTAACGGCTCTCCTTCCTTCAAGCAAGTGAGACAAGACAATTTAGGCGAGCGAATAGTGAATAGTAAATAGTCAATGGAAAAGCTTTTCTACTATTGGCTATTTACTATTTACCATTTACCCGCCTTTTGCCTTTTGACTTAATTGTTTTTATAGTTTTGCACATGCCTGTTCTGGAGAGCTATCGCGGGCGCGACATCATAGGAGTGGAGGAGTTGGCCGGAGTTGCAACCTCTCTCGCGGAGCATTACGGCGCGAGCGGGGCGGCGGCGCGCAAGGGAGCGACGATGGCTATCACTCCCAGAATGGTGCGCCACTATCTCTCGGAATCGCTCCTGGGCGAGCCAACGGGTCAGACAGGCGTCTCGACCGTCTTCAATTACGGAAACCTGCTGCGGCTGCTGGCCGTCAAAAAGCTGCTGGCCGATCACTGGTCTGTCATCAAAATCAAAGAGTTCATGCGCCAGCTAGACATCACCGCGCTGGAAGAGCTTGTCAACGCCGCGCTCGCCTCCGCCGCAGAGAAAGAGACGGGAAAGCCCCTGCGCGCCACTGAAGATTTAAGCACGAGCGAAGAGCCGGACTCGTCTTCCACCTCCAACCTGTTCGCGGTAGAGCCTGCGGCGCGTCGCCGCGAGCGAGAGGTCGCCGACTGGATAGAGATAGCGCCCGGCCTTGAGATAAAAGTGCGCCGCAGCTTTCGCCCGCCCGCCACCGAAGAAGACCGTGCCCGCCTCGCCATGCGCTTCTGGTCAGTCGTTATGAAAGAAGAATAAGAAGAATTGATTCATTGATTCATCGGTTCATTGAATCAATGAATCAATGGATAAATGAATCAATCTCTTTAATTTATCATTGCAATCTTATGCTTCTTCCTTCTGCGTCTTTGAGGGTTAATCCGAGGGTGCGTGCGATTGTGGGGCCTATGTCAATCATGCGTATCGTGCCGAGTTGAGCGGGCCTGATGCCTGCTCCGGCGGCTATGAAGGAAGTGTAGTAATCGGGCCGCGTCGGCATGTAGCCGTGCGCGCCGCGTTGAGCGCTGTTTGTGATTAGCTCGCCCTTGTAATTGATGTCGAAGGCGTATCCGTCTGCGGCATCCAGCATCATTGCGGCGCGAGTGTTTGCGCCGAGGGCGCGCAGGCGTACGCCTTCAATCACCTCACGGATTCCGCTTTCCTCGCGTCCCGCTAGCGGCCTGAAAATTTCGCGCACCTTCTTGAGAGCTTCTTTATCATTTTCATCGCGCAGGATAATCGCGCACGAGCCGTTGGTCACAAACGGTACCGCGCGCCAGCCCGTCAACACGCTAACGTAATTTCCCTTCGCATCCTTCTCTTCGCGCACCGTCAGGAGTCCAGCGCGCTCAAGCAGCACGCCCGGGTTGACGAGTTTAGAGATAGGCATGAAGCCGTGGTCAGAGACTATGAAGATGGCCGTCTCGTCAATCGTTCCGGCGCGGCGCGCGGCTTCGATTATGCGCCCAATGTAGGCATCCGATTTCTCAAGTATGGCGAGGGACTCAGGCGTGAAAGGCCCCTTTTCGTGCTGAAAGTGATCCAGGTCGAAGAGGTGTATGAGCATCACATCGGGGCGCTTCTCTGTGATGATGTACTCGGCCATGCGAGTTCGCATGTCGTCCTGCTCGTCCTTATTGGCCTGCGCGTAAAGCTTGGCATCACGCTTTTCAATCTCACCGAGCAGACCTTGAGGGATGGAGTTCCCTTTGATGCGCGCCAGAGTGTCCAGAAGCGTGCCGCCGAACCTTATAATCTCAGGCACGTTGTAATCGCCCGCGCCCACGCCCACAGGCCAGGATACCATTCCGACTTTAAGCCCACGCTTTCGCGCAGCATCCCAGAGGGTTTCGGCGCGAATATCCCGCGCGTACCAGTTCCACTCTCTGCGCGCAGTTCCCATTGGAGGCTCAAGCACCTCGTTGCCGTAGATACGGTGGCGCGCAGGGTAAGCGCCCGTCACAATCGTAGTGTGCGCCGGATAGGTCACGGACGGAAAGACAGACACCACTCCGCGCGCCGCCGCGCCTTCCGACATCAAACGCCTGAGGTTCGGAATCTTCAAACCGAACTCATCCCGCCGATTCAGATAGCGCGCATCCAGCCCGTCAACTGAGATGATGAGCACGCGTTTGGTCTTTCCCTGAAGCGCACGGGATTCCGCCTCACGGCTCGAAGCGAAAAGAAGCGTCAAAGCCGCGAGCAGAAAAAAAGCGACGAGCAAGAGCGCACGCCGCTTTAAAAGGCTTGAGCGTGAATGAAAGAAGGAATCAATCTTCATAAGAATCATGATTGAAAGGAATTGATTCATCGGCTCATTGATTCAATGAAACAATGAACCGACGAATCAATCTCTTTACCTGACGACGATGTTGACCAGGCGTTGCGGGACGACTATGACTTTGACGACCTGGCTGCCTTCAGTCCAGGCGCGAACCTTTTCGTCGGCCAGCGCAGTCTCGCGCAAATGCTCTTCGCTGGCGTCCGGCGTGGCGCGTATGCGAGCGCGCAGCTTCCCGTTAATCTGCACGGGAATCTCCAGTTCTTCCTTGCGCGCCAACTCTTCGTCGGCCACGGGCCAGCGCACTTCGCCTGCCAGTATTCCACCCTCGTGCCCGAATCCCTCCCACATCTCTTCGGAGATGTGAGGAGCAAACGGCGTCAGCATCAAGACCAGGGCTTCCAAGGCTTCGCGCGCCGCGAAGCGGTCTGCGTCGCTGGCGCTTTCGGGTGTCGCCGCGAACTGGCCGAAGGCGTTCGACAACTCCATCAGGGCAGCAATGCAGGTGTTGAAGTGCAGCGCCTCCAAATCCCTGGTCACGCGCTCTATGGCACGATGCGTTTCGTGGCGCAGGGCACGCGCGCCCGCGCTGAAGGTGGAAGCATCGGGCGCAACCTGCGGCGCGCTCTTTACAGCATCACGCCATCGCCAGGCGAAAGTATAAACGCGGCGCAGGAATCTCAACGCGCCGTCTATGCCTGCCTCCTGCCAGCGCAGGTCGTTTTCCACCGGCGCTGCGAAGAGTATGAACATACGCACGGCGTCTGCGCCGTAAGCCGAAATCATCTCGTTCGGGTCAACGCCATTGTTAGCGGACTTGGACATCTTCTCGAACGGCCCGACCACGACGGCCTGCCCGTCCTTTATCAAACGCGCGCTCGTGATTCTTCCCTTGTCGTCGCGCACCACGTCAACCTCTGCGGGGTTGAAGTAAGTCTTCGCGCCTCCCTCTTCACGATAGAAGGTTTCGGCCACGACCATGCCCTGCGTCATCAGGTTCTTGACAGGCTCGCTGAAGGAGATGAGTCCTATGTCGCGCATGAACTTCGTCCAGAAGCGTGTGTAGAGCAGGTGCATCACAGCATGCTCCACGCCGCCTATGTACTGATCCACGGGTGCCCAGTACTCCACCTTCTCTTTATCGAAGGGCGCATCTTGGTTGTGCGGGTCGCAGTAGCGGAAGTAGTACCAGGACGAGTCAACGAAAGTGTCCATAGTGTCCGTGTCGCGCCGCGCATGAGCGCCGCACTTCGGGCAGTTCGTGTTGACGAACTCCGGCACAGTCTCCAGGGGCGATTGGCCCGTGGCTGTAAAGTCCGCATGGGTCGGCAACTCTACGGGCAAATCCTTTTCGGGCACGGGAACAATGCCGCAACTCGGACAGTGAATCATAGGGATAGGAGCGCCCCAGAACCTCTGGCGAGAAATGCCCCAATCGCGCAGGCGATAAGTGACAGCCATCTCTCCGAATCCCTTCTCGTGTGCGAACCCCGCCATCTCCTTCATGGCAGCGTCCGAGAGCTTGCCGCTCCACTCGCCTGAGTTAACCAGCACGCCGTAGTCCGTGAAGGCTTCCTTCATCTCTATAGACTGGTCAACGCCCAGCTTGGGGTCGAAGCCGCTAGGCTCTGCGTCGTGAGTGACGGGCGCTATGACCTGACGCACGGGCAGCGTGTACTTCTGCGCGAACTCGAAATCGCGCTCGTCGTGCGCGGGCACACTCATCACAGCGCCCGTCCCGTACTCCGTCAAGACGTAGTTCCCTACCCACACGGGCACGACCTCTCCGCTAAAGGGATTGACGGCCTGCAATCCAGTGTTGATGCCTTCCTTCTCTTCGTCAGCGCCCGGCTCGGTCGCACGATTGCGCGCCTCGCGCACGCCCGCGATGAAAGCATCAACGTCCGGCTTCAAAGCTGAATCCTTCATCAACTCGGAAAGATGTGGATGCTCTGCGGCCAGGACAATCGCGTTCGCGCCGTAGATGGTGTCTATGCGTGTGGTGAAGACGCGCACCTTCTTATCCGTGTCCTTGATGCAGAAGTCCAGGTACGCGCCCACGGATTTGCCTATCCAGTTGCGCTGCATTGTCAGGACTCGCTCGGGCCAGCCCTGCTCTATCTCCTTCATGTCGTCCAGCAGTTGTTCGGCGTAATCCGTGATGCGAACGAACCACTGCTCCAAATCCTTCTTGACCACGGGAGTCTCGCAGCGCCAGCAGACGCCGCCCGACGATTGCTCATTCGACAAGACGGTCTGCTCTTTGGGGCACCAGTTGACGGGCGACATGCGGCGATAGATTAAGCCTCGCTCGTACATCTTCAGGAAGAACCATTGATCCCACCTGTAATATTCGGGCGTGTGCGCGGCTATCTCCCTGCGCCAGTCGTAGCTGATGCCCAGGCGCTGCAACTGGCCGCGCATGTGATTGATGTTGTCTTCCGTCCAGGCCCTTGGATTAACGCCGCGCTTGATGGCCGCCTGCTCCGCAGGTTGGCCGAAGCTGTCCCATCCTATGGGGTGCAGGACGTTAAAGCCCTGCAAGCGTTTGTACCAGGAGAGCGCGTCGCCTATGGAATAGTTTCGTACGTGCCCCATGTGCAAAAAGCCCGACGGGTAGGGCAACATCTCCAGGCAGTAATAGTGCGGGCGCTCTGCGTCCCGCTCGACTTCGAAGACGCCGCGCTCGGCCCAGCTTTTCTGCCACTTCTCTTCTATCTTCTCCGGGAAATATTTTTCGTCCATGATTTTTCAGCCTTCCAGGGATTCTTTACACTTAACCACAAACCGGAGGCGCAAAGCTACTCGTCTCGAAGCGCTAAAGCCATCCGTTAATTACTAATTTTGTTGCTTGGAAGAAGTGAAAGCCGCGCCAATCACGCCGCGCACAAGGTCGCCTTATGCGCGCGTGCCGGGCGGCACCGTAAGGCCGAGGATGGAATAAAAAGTAAAGCGTCTCATTTGAGATGTCTCACAAACTGGCGACTTGAACCGAGAGGCATATTAGCCTAACCGGCACACGTTTGTCGAACCATTTATAACGACCGCGCGGGGTTTTATGTTCCAAGCTTTAAGCGCCGCAGCCGCAGCCGAAGAGGTTCACGGCCCTGCGACCGTTGATGGCGTAGACGGTCTTCCAGTCGCCCTCGTAGTAACCGCCCTGTACTATCACTTCCATTCGGCCATCTCCGTTGAGGTCGAACGCGCCTATGAGTTCGTACTCGTTGGGCGGGCCTTCGTTCTCCTGCCTTCCGCCTTTGGGGTGATATTCTTCATCGAGCAAGATGGTCTCCACCTTTCCCCTTATCACTTTACGAACGAGCACGACCGAGTAATCTCCGGCGTTGGAATCAGGAGTGATGCTGCCGGTCTCCCAACGCTTGACGCGCGTGGCGTTGATGAGGACTTCTTCTTTGCCGTCGCCGTCTAAATCAACGCGCAGCACCTTCGTTAATTTGACATCGGGGCGGCGAATGCCGTGTCGCCTGAGAAGCGCCGACACAACGGCACGGTAAACGGGCGAGCTATTGCTTTCTACTTTCGGCACGCGGGGCAGCGCGTTCCAATCCGCGCCGATGCCTATGAGATTGACTGGCTCATCGCTTGAGTACAAATCCTTAACGAAGTAAGTGTCGGAGCAACTATCGCCCGGCTGTTCCGTTTTGCCTCCGGTTTTGACTCCGACCCTGTGCGTCAAATCATAAATGCTGTATCGCTCGCCGCCGCGAATGAGCGGCCCCATCTCTTCCGACTTCAGCCACTTTCCATCGCGCGTTCCGCCCATCACGCAACCGCCGCCGCCCACGTCCACGACCGCCACGACCCTCTGCGCCAAGGCCCTGGAAGGAATCAGCAGACTTGTAATTGATATGACCGCGAGCAGCCATGCGGCTCTTTTCATAATCAGCATGTGTTCAAGCCGTCTCCTTTTGGATGAAAGAGCGCAGCACTTCAAGATTACGCGCGTCTTCTCCGAGTTCATCCTGCGGCGTCTCTAACAGGAAGGCCGCGTGCGACAGCGCTCTATGAGAAGCCACGCGGCGCAAGGCTTCGCTTCCTATGTGGCCGAGGCCGATGTGCCAGTGGCGATCTACGCGAGAGTTATAGTCCGCCTTGGAATCGTTGAAGTGAACGGCGCGCACGTTCTCCAGCCCGACATTTCTTTCCAGAGATTCAAAGGCCGCCGTCAGACCGTCTTCATCACGTATGTCGTAACCGGCTGTGAAAGCGTGCGCCGTGTCCAGGCACACGCCTAAGTGAAGCTCAGGGCAGCGCTCTATGATTTCCCGCAGGTGCTCGAACCGATGACCTATGCACTCGCCCTGCCCCGCAGTGTTTTCAAGAAGAATACGAAACCCGTTAAGCTCAAGCCCACGGCATGCGACCCGCAAGCTTTCGGCGCAGGTCTGAATCGCGTCCCGTTCGCACGCGCCGCGAGCGCTGCCCGGATGCACGACCAGATAATCCGCGCCGAGCGCAAGCCCACGCTCGACCTCTTCGCGGAACGACGCGCGCGACTTCTCCCGAATAGTCTCGTCAGCCGCAGCCAGATTCACAAGGTAGTTACAATGAATGACCACAGGCGAGATGCCCGTCTCTGCGCGCACGCTGCGAAAGCGTTCTATCTCTTCAAGGCCCAAGGGCTTCGCAACCCACCCGCGCGGGTTACGCGAAAACATCTGCACCGCGTCGGCATTCAAGCTTCGCGCCTTCAACAGCGCGTTCTGCAAACCGCCCGCGATAGGAGCATGAAATCCAATACGAGGCAAGGTGGCTTGACTCATGGCTGCTTCTTATCAACTTCTTCCATCACGCGCAGGATGTTGCCGCCGAGGATTTTGTCTATGTCCTGTTCGGAGTAGCCGCGCTTTAAAAGCTCTGCCGTCAGGTTCGGGAGTTGCGCGACCGAGGCGAGGTCTGTGGGCACTGCCTGTATGCCGTCGAAGTCGGAGCCTATGCCTACGTGGTCTATGCCTACGAGCTTCACTATGTAATCTATGTGGTCGACTACGCGCGAGACGGAGACGGGCGGGAGACGCTTCGCGTACTCTTCCATGCGTACGCGGTCGCGCGCGAGCTTTTTCTGCCCCACGGTTCCGCGAGTCTCATCCGATGCTCGCTGAACGAGTCCTGCAATCTCCGCATCAACCCTCTTTTTCTTCTCGCTCCAGCCCGGCTCCAGAAACTCAGGGTAGAAGAGCACGCAAGCTACGCCGCCGGTTTTAGCCAGCGCCCGGAGCATGTCGTCGTCCAGGTTGCGCGCGACGTTTGCCAGAGCGCGTGCGCCCGAATGCGTGGCTATGACGGGTTTGGAGGAAGTGTTGATGATGTCCCAGAAGGTCGGGTCAGAGACGTGCGAAACGTCAACCATCATCCCCAGCCGGTTCATCTCGCGTATGACGCGCTTGCCGAAATCATTAAGGCCGCGCGTGCGTCCCTGTTCATCGCCGGATGAACCCGCCCAGGGCAGGCTCACGCTCCACGTCACGGATATGTAGCGCACGCCCATCTTGTAATAGCGCTCGACGTTCTCAATGCGCTCGTCAATCGCGTAAGCGCCTTCGAGTCCCATCAGGGCCGCGAGCTTTCCCGACTCGCTGATGCGGCGCACGTCCGCTGCGGTCGTGGCAATCTCCCAGGTTTCGGGATGCTTCTCCGC
>JACVRN010000190.1 GCA_014534425.1 Pyrinomonadaceae bacterium | reverse complement strand
TCGACGACCTGCTCGGCGGCGAAGAGTTTGGCGGCCAACTCGCTCGCCCGATCGCAGCGAATCATAATCTGCAGGGGGTGCTCCTGCATCTCTTCGCGCACGCCGCCCACCGCCCCTTCGGCCACGATGTAGCCGTTGTTGATGAGCACCACGGAGTCCGACATCATGTCGACTTCGTGCAGGATGTGGCTTGAGAGGATAAGGTGAAGCCCTTCGGCTGCAAGCTGACGAAAGAGACGAATCGTTTCGGCGCGTGCCATCGGGTCAAGGCCGTTCAAAGGCTCGTCCAGGATGAGCACGGACGGATTGTGCGCGATGGATTGCGCGAGCCGTATGCGCTGGCGCATGCCCTTGCTGTAGCCTCCGACCTTTCTGTCGGCGGCCTCCTGAAGTCCTACACGCTCAAGCGCACGCTCTGTCAACTCATCGGCCTCTCGCTTCTCGAAACCGTGCACGAGCAGGTAAGAGCGTATGAAGTTTCTGCCCGTGGCTCCGCGCGGGAAAGAGTCGAACTGCGCGCAGTAGCCCACGCGACGGAAAAGCTTTTCAGGCTCGTACGTGGAGATGCCCAGAGTGGTGATGCGGCCACGCGTTGGACGAAGCAAGCCCGTCATCAAATTCATGAGCGTTGTCTTGCCGGAGCCGTTCGGCCCCACGAGGCTCGTTATCCCCGGCGCAATCGACAGATTCACGCGATTGACGCCGAGAATGTCCCCGTAAAACTTCGAGACATCCTCGAAGACAATCATCTGCTCCGGTGTTTCTGCTTGCGGCGTCGTCATCATTTAACCACCTCGTAGGCTCTGACCTTTTTGTAGAGCAGAAGCAGGCAGGCTATGCAGACTAGCCCCAGCATCATCCACGAACTCCAAAGCGGCGGATCGTACAAAGTCACCGTACTGAAGCGCCCGCCGGAGCGCACGCGCACAGTCCCCACCTCGCGCGTAAACGTCCCTAGCAGTCCTGCCCAGACGGCGTTGCTCAGGGCCGTGAGGTTGAAAAGCTTTCCTATGCGCGTCATGAAGAGTTGGTTAATCATCTCTCCGAAAATCGCGGGGATAAAGAAGAGGCCGAAGAGCGCCGCGCTCGCCGCCAGCCGCCACTTGACCCAGGCAGAGATTGCTAGCGAAAGCAGCGCCAACAGAATTATCCATATCCAACTGCCTATCAGGATTGCGCCCGCTATGTGCAGATTCGACGTGAACCATCCAGCACCCTCAAGGTAAGCCTGAAAGAAAAAGAGCAGCAGCCCCGGAATCCATGTGATGAGCGAAAGCAATATAAGCAGCACGGACATCTTGCCCATAACATATTCGGACTGCGAAAAGGGGCGTGCCAGATAGAGCGGCAGCGCATTGTTCGACACGTCGCGCGAAATAAGCGGCGGCCCCACCAGCAGGTTCAGATAGAAGGAGAACTGCCCCTGCACCACCATGTATATCTGGAAGAAAGAGGCGTCAATTGGAAGCAACTGCTTGACCTCTAGCTGGAAGATGCCGAGCGCCTGCGTGTTGTGATGCAGGTAAATCAGTATGGCCGCGACGAGCGGGTACACCATGCAGAGGACAAAGAAGGCCGTGAACAGCTTGGACTGAAAGACGCTACGGTAAGCGTGGCGCGGGATGATAAGAAAACGCGACCATGCAGGCGTCAACTCGCCCTCAAACTGCTTGTACGTGTGTTCATAAACAGCCATAAAATTCTCCGAAAAGAAAGTCTAGAGAGTCTGGAGAGTCCTGAGAGTCAACTGGATTTTCTTTTCTCTCCAGACTCCCTAGACTCTCTAGACTGCTTTTTCATTCCATAGCCTTCAGAAAGATGTCTTCGAGCGAATCCTTCTTGTAGTTGAGGCGGCGAATCTGCACCCTTTGTTCCTGGGCTATGCGATAGAGGTCAGCTATCTCTATGCCTTCATTGAGGACGAGCTTGATACGGCGCTCGCCCACCAAGGCGTATTCGCAGCCGAGTTTGCCTATGGCTTCTGCGAATGCTCCGTCGCCGCCGCGCACTTCCATCTCAAGGAACTTGAGATTGGCGCGGCGCTCCTCTTCTAGGTTGCAGTAGGTCGCTATGCGCCCGTCCTTCAAGACCAGAATCTCTTCGCAGCACTCTTCCACGTCCCTCAGCAGGTGCGAAGAGAGCAGTATGTGCGCGCGGCCTCCATCTCTTATCTCGCGTATGAGTCGAATCATGCGCTGGCGCGTCGGCGGGTCAAGTCCGTTCGTAGGCTCGTCCAGGATAATCAGTCGCGGGCCGTGAACAATCGCCTGCGCCAGCTTCGCCAGTTGCTTCATGCCGAGCGAATAAGTATCTAGCGTGCGGTAACGCGCTTCCCCTAGGCCGACATAAAAGAGCGCTTCGTGCGCGCGTTCGAGCGCAGCCTCGGCGGGCAGCCCCGAAAGCTCCGCCATCAATCTCACGAACTGCACGCAGGACATCTTGGCTATGAAGGCATCGCGCTCCGGCATGTAGCCTATGAGCGCGCGAATCTCTTTCGCCTCGTGGCTGATGTCGCGCCCGAAGATGTGCGCCGTCCCGCTCGAAGGCTCGTGAAAGCCCAGCAGCGTGTGAATGAGCGTGGTCTTGCCCGCGCCGTTCGGCCCCAAAAGACCTATTGAGCGACCGCGCAACTCGCCCTCCAGATTGGAGAGAATCTGCCGCGCGCCGAAGCGCACGCTCAAGCCCTTGAGATCAATTACGGGATGTGTCATTGAATCTTGTTCCATGTGTGCCCTTCGCAGAGAAGGCTCTGCTTAATTTCACTCGGTGAAGAGAACGAATCGAGAGCGCGTATTGTTTCGCCAAACTAAGAGTAATGTTCTACCAGCAAGCAGGACTGTAAGCAAGAAGACAAAGAGGTATTGAGTATTAAAGCGCACGCATGTTTAAGCTCCGTAGGAGCGACATGTTCCCTGTCTAATTACATGTCGCTCCTACGGAGCTTCTTACGCTTCAGGCCGCGCCTTGTGTCAGGACTATCCTTGCCCTTTACTTCTGGGCGACTTCCACGGCCTCTTTCGTGTTGATGTAGACGTGGCCGCTTTTGACTACGATGGAATCGCCACGATTGAGCATGCCGTATTTCTTGTCGTTGACCGTCAGTTCTTCGTTCCTTATCTGCACCGCGATTGTGTTGCCGCAGCCGAAGATGTGATTGCGGTCGGTCGGCGTGTCGTTGATTGTCCTGGTGTAGCTGTTACGGCAAGGGCTGATGACTATGTGATGGCCGTCAATAGTCGCGTCGGCTTTATTCCAGACCATGTTGTGTATGTCCGAACAGCCCTGCATCACTAAAAGCAGAAAGAGAGACGAGATGACAATGCCGGTTTTGATTGAAAGCGACCTTGAGTTGTTTGCGCTCGTCGAAGACATTACCGTTTGCTCCTTTAATCGAGAAGGGAGAGTTGCCGGTCGCTTTCAATGATTCGAGCGACCGGCAACTTCTGTGTCATACACTTTGACTATTTGCCTGACTTCTTACCCATGCCTTCCATCAGAATGTGCTGGAGGGCGAAGGAATTCGGCAGGCCCAGTATACTCGCGGGACTAAGGCCGAACGGGCCACCGTCCGTGTTTGAAGCGAGCGTGATGCGGTCGCCCTGCGCGTAGGCGTAAGCCAGAGTTGGCTGTCCGTCCGCCGCCATAGCCTTCAGAGCATCCTGCCCTTCCTTGGGCAACTGGCTGGTGTTCTGCACGCGGTCGGCCAGTGGCTTCAGTAACGGCGCGAGATCATGATAGAAGAGCGCCGAGAAGTTTGTGTTGCCGTCGGCAGGCAATCCTGCGCGGAAGCGAGCCGATTGCAACAGGGTTTGGCCTGACTGTCGGTAGCGTATCGCACGGTCAACCAGAGCGCGCGACGCTGCGGCAATCATGTAGCCGTTAACGTACGTGTAGTGAAGCTCAAGACCGAAATCAACACTCTTCAGTGTGTAGAAGGTCTGCCCGCCAGAGGTTTCGCTCTCCAGCGCGAGGCCGCCTTTGCCATCCTTCGCGGCTTCCTTGTTCACCTCTTCGACTATGCGCCCTAAGGTCTGCTGCAACTTCGCCTGGTCGTAGACCTCGAAGATCATCTTCCAGGAAGGCGTGGGCAGAACGGGGCCGTCTATGGCGAAGGCATACTCGCCGCCGAGAGGCGCTGCAATATCATTACGCAGGTTCAGCTTGTGCTCGGCCTCTATCTCTTTCAACTTCGCCTGAAGGCCGGGCGAAGCCGTCTCAAGATAGCCCAGCAGGTCGTCAACGAGCGAGACGGGTTCCTTGACCACGAAGGCCGCGACGATGTTGGCTTCCGGCGAGATGAATTCCAGCGAACCCATCGGCCCTGGCTGAGCAAGCCATGACGCTATGCCCTTGCGCTGCTCGTTGAAGGTCAGAGCCGCCTGGCTGTAGGTGTGATTGTCCTTCTCCTTCTGCTCGACTACGAAGTGCTTGAGGTCAAGCAGTCCGAGTTGACGATAGAGCGCGACGCGCTTTTCGCCTTCGGGAGTGTTGGCGTCCCTTTGCACAAGCTGCGCGATTATCTTCTGCAAGTCTGCGGCTACGACCAGCCCTGCGCCGTCCGCGTAGGTTTCGTTGATGCGCGCGTAGAAGGGCGACTGTGTGAACGGGTTCGCCTCAGGCGCTTTCATGCGCGCGGCCAACTGCTGCAACTGCTCAAGGCGCGGAGCTATGGCGAAGAAGTCCTGATTAATCCAGACCAGAATTTCAGTCGGAGCTTTACTGTCAGCCTTCTGCGCTTCCTGCGTGGCGGTCGCGGGGTCGTCTATGATGCGTACCTGCGGCGCTCCCTTGTCATTGCCCTTCAGGTCAGCAATCTGTTTCTCAAGGAACGGGCGGAAGCCTTCGGAGTTCTTCAAATCACCGAGGACAATCACGTCGCCAGGCTCGCCCTGCTGGTTCATCCTCGCGCCCACGACTATCTCTTCGCCGAGGTACTCGCCGAATTCGCGCACGCGATCCATGATTTGAGTAGTGCTCACCCTGTCTCTGACTGCGGCTGAGTTCTCTTTGTCCCACCACTCTTTGAGCGCGGGATTCTGCTTGATGCGCTCCTGCATGATGCGGTTCGATTCGGAGAGCGTCGTAGCAAGGTTAGGAAGCGCTGCATAAAGCACAGTGCCTTCGGGCAGGAGCTTCAGGAAGCGAGAGTTGTAACGCACGCCCGGACGCGGAGCCTTCTGGTTCACTTCCTTGCGAAGCGCAGAGAGGCTCGTGACCATCTGTCCATATTTTTCGGCGTTGCGGCTCCATGCGACTTCCGACTTGACGGGCACGCGCTCGACGCTGGCGTTCGTTGTGGTCTGGTCGCCCGGGCGCAGCACGTCTTCAAGGCCCGCGTAATTGACGTGCACCTCACCCTCCACGACGGAGACGCGCGTGCCCTTTGTGCCGTTGTTGACGGAGAAGACTGTGC
>JACVRN010000245.1 GCA_014534425.1 Pyrinomonadaceae bacterium | reverse complement strand
GGCTGCGGATGCGCGAGCGCCCGGATGGTCTGGCAATCGGGCAGATGAACTGGGGAAAGCTCTTGTTCATACACTGGCCGATTGCGGCTGAACTCTTGCGCCCGCTCATTCCTGAGCGCCTTCAGATTGACACTTTCGACGGCACGGCATGGATTGGCGTCGTGCCGTTTACGATGTGGGGCGTGCGCCCAAGCTTCATTCCGCCCGTACCGGGCTTAAGCGAGTTTCACGAGTTGAACGTTCGCACTTACGTTCATCTGGACGGCGTGCCCGGCGTCTGGTTTCATTCGCTTGACGCAGCGAGCACTTTGGCCGTCTGGGGCGCTCGCACCCTTTTTCATCTCCCATACTTCAACGCCGAGATGAGCCTTGAGCAGGATGGTGACACAATCATCTATGCTTCGGAGCGCACAGAAGAGGACGCGCCGCCCGCCCATTTCCAAGCCACTTGGAGAATCGGCGACAAACTTCCGACTTCCGAACTCGGCTCGCTCGAATTTTTTCTCACCGAGCGCTACTGCCTCTACGCCGCTGAAGACGAAAAAATCTACCGCCTAGATATTCATCATCCACCTTGGCCCTTGCAACGCGCTGAGCTGACGGCCTACGACTCAACCATGATTGAGTCGCACGGCTTGCCGACGCCGCAGGGCGAGCCGCTCCTGCACTACGCCGAAGAATTGCACGTCGAAGCGTGGCCTTTGGAAAGGCAACAGTAAAAAGGTAAAAGGGAAGATAAAGAGCTTGGCTCTCGTCCTCCCTTTTGTCTTTAATCTTTCTATAACCTTTGCCTTTTTACTTTTACCTTCTGCCTCTTCTCATCGGGCTTCGCTGTGCGAGCGGGCCGAGCGGGCCTTCCGTATTGATGACGCTGCGGAGTGCCGAGTAGGGGATGACGACTAGGTGTGAGCCTTCGGCGTAGGAGGCGACCTGATAGGGGTCGAACATGATGTTGAGTCCCTTCGGCGTGATAGTCCAGTTCTTATAGTTTTCGGACGCAGGGCCAGCGCCGCGCTCAATCCACTCTGTATCGGGGCTTGGGCCTAGTTGTTTCTTAAGGTCTCTGATTGTGTAGGCAGAGATGGTTTGCATGTAGCCGGAGCGCGGATTGAAGAGGTCTGCGAGCGTGAGAGTGCGGCCCGCTTTAAGGTCGTAGTTCAGCACTAGCGTATGACGGTTCGGATGCGCAGCGCCCGCGTAGTAGGTGCTGAAGCCGAAGGAGACGCTAATCAGGTCGGCGCTCTGATGCTCGATTGTGTAACCTGCATCAAGGTAGTTCTGCTGTATATCTTTCGGAAGGTTCGAATCAGGCGGCCCGACGTTTTTCTTGAAATCATTGACCTCTTTGGTAATCAACTCTTTAAGCGTGCGATTCAACTCCGCAACGTTTGCGCTCTGTGCGCCGACAAGCTGCGGGTAGGAGGCATCAATAGTGTATTGACGCCTTCTGTTGTTCTCCTTAATCAACCGCTTCAAGACTCTCAGACTGCCCGCACGATTGCTGCGCTGCGCAAGCATTGACGCCTTCACAGGCGTCGCGCTCAGGCTCAGGCTTTGCGTGAAATGCTTGGCTTTAGTTGCAGCCTTACTGACGCCCGCCTGCGGCAACAAACCGAGCGAGAGACAGAGAGACAGGAAAAACGTTGCGCGATATACCCTTTTCATTCTACCCACCTTTAATCAAATTTTCGTGCGTGAAGCACGCCCTGCAAAAGACGCGTCTCCAAGTAGCGTTTTGCTCATCCTTTAGCGCGCATGTTAGGTCGGTCTTTCTAGCGGCGGAACGACGGCTGTGAAGTCTGCGGCGAAGCGCTGCGCGTACTGGTTCAGTAATTCCTCGACGCGTTCCAGCTTTGACGAGCGGACGACCAATCCGACGTGATGTCGCTTCCTGACGCGATAGATAATCTCCGGGTCTGTGTAGCCGCCCGTGTCTGGATATTCCTGCCGCGCGAGCGAAAGCACTATTCCGCCGTAAGCTTTGTCGGGCTTCGATGGCTTGTATGGATGTGCGTCGCCAGCGGCCTCTATCTTGGCCCACTCGCGCCAGAGATTGAGACCGCTTGATGCTTCCAAAGTCTCCGCGATATAAGCTCCGCCGACGCGCGCCGCGATTTCCAGAAAATAAAACTCGCCGTCCTCCCGGCTCTTGATAAACTCCGCGTGGGCCGCCCCGTCCTCAAGGCCGAGGCTCTTAATCAGCCTGCGATTAATCTTCAGCAACTCGCGCTGGTCTGCGGAATTATGCTCGACGGTGTGTGAGATAAAGACGCCGCCGCCGTGTGCGACATCCATCGGAGGTCGCCCGTAACGATTAACTCCTGCAAAAGCGACCTTGCCCCCGGCCACGCCCGAATCAACGTGAAAGACATCGCCCGCAACGAAGCGTTCAAGCAGATAATGTGAGGAGCGCTCTTGCAGGCGCTCGCGTGTGTCCAGTTCATCAATGGCACGCCAGACCTGCTCGGAGTCGTGCATCTTTTTAATGCCCATCGCGGATACGTCCGAGCGCGGCGTGAGCATCCATGGGCTTGGCACACGCTGCATGAATTCGTGTAAGCGCTCGTAGTTGAGAACGTGAACGAAATCCGGCACGCGAATGCCAGCCTCGTGAGCGCGCACGCGCATCGAGAGCTTATCGCGAAAGATGCGAGCCTGCGTGCTCGTCATGCCCGGCAGGCAAAGATGCTCGCGAATCAGCGCCACCGTCATCACGTCATACTCTTCGAGGGCGACGAGTCGTGCGAGCCTGTGTGTGCGCGCGAGTTGACTCGTGACGTGCATGAAGATTTCCGTGCCTGCATCGTCGGGCACAGCAACTATGTCGTCCAAGCTTTCGCGCGGCCAGTCTTCCTGCAATAGCTT
>JACVRN010000087.1 GCA_014534425.1 Pyrinomonadaceae bacterium | reverse complement strand
GCGACTCTTCACCATGAATCACTTGCTTTGCCATTTTGTCTTTCTTCTCCTAACAGAAAATTTTTTCAGATGCTAAAACTAAGAGAGCGACCTGGAAGACTTTCTTTAGTCTTACTTGCCGCTCTTCTTGCTGCCGGATGCTGCGCCCGCGCGCTCGATGATTCCTAAGATTTCATCCTCGCGCATAATCAGGTACTCCTCGTCGTCCAACTTGATTTCGGAGCCTGAGTACTTGCCGAAGAGAACGCGGTCGCCGACTTTAACGTCCAAAGCCTGACGCTTGCCGTCCTCCCTGTACTTGCCCTCGCCGACGGCTATGACCTCGCCCTCCTGCGGCTTCTCTTTGGCCGTATCCGGGATGATAATGCCGCCGCGCACCTGCTCGCCCTCTTCAATCCGGCGAACGATCACACGATCATGCAGGGGTCTAATGTTAGTAGCCATACTGCTTTCAACTCTCCTTTCGGGTTCTAACGAAGAATTTATTTATAGATTGCACACGCCTGGGAGAAACGAGAAATTTAGCACTCTTTCCAGGCGAGTGCTAAAAATATAACATTGCAGAGATTATTGTCAACGCCCCCATGAAGTCAGAGAGGTTTAGCTGGACGTTAGGGCGTAACAGAGCAAAAAGAGTGTTAAAGGGAGCTTGAGCAAGGCGCGCCGCACTTCTAAACTGCTGATTTCCTGAGTAAAAGCCTTTGTTCTCGCCTGAAAAACGGCCCTTTAGGGGCTGAAAATCTCCGCGCACCTGATGAAAATCTCCATTTCACACGCGAAAGCAGCCATTTAACTGACAAAAGTTGTCATTTCACACGCGAAATCTTCCATTCCACAGACGAAAGACTCCGCGTACCGCGTGAAAGTGTCCGCGCACCAAATAAAAGCCGCCGCGTACCAACTGAAAATCTTCATGTACCGCGCGAAAACCGTCATGGAGCAACTGGAAATGCTCGTTTAACACCTGAAAATGGCCGTATTCCTGAATGAGAGGCTCAAGATTTCAGCTTATAGAGCTAAACATCTCATAGCTTTAGCTGCATTTTCCTGTTTGTGGATGAAATTAAAACAGTAAAAGGCTGGATAATGAGGAAAGGGGACTCTGTTTAGCGGGCGGTTTTGCGCTTGGCTGTACGCAGGGCTGCGCGTTCCTGCGTGCGGTAGGTGGCGACGCGCTTGGAGAGCGTGTTGCGATGTATGCCTAAGACCGAAGCCGTGCGCGAGAGGTGCTCTTTCTGGCGCGTGAGGGCTTTCTGTATGTAGAGTTTTTCAAACTCCGCGAGGGCCTCGTCCAGCATTATCTGGCCGTCCAGCATTTCGTCAATCAGCGCTTCAAGTCGAGCACGCATCTGCATCATTCACTCCATAAAATAAGTCTAGAGAGTCTGGAGAGTCTGGAGAGTCCAGAGAGTCTACTGGATTTTCTTTTCTCTCTCTAGACTCTCTAGACACTCTCTCCCATGAGCAGCCTGTAGGCTTCCAGGTAGCGCGCGGTGGTTGCTTCTGCCACTTCTGGCGGCAAGGGCGGGGCAGGCGGCTTCTTGTCCCAGTCCAGGGATTCAAGATAGTCGCGCACGTATTGCTTGTCGAAAGACGGCTGCGAGCGTCCAGGCTCGTACTCGTCCGCAGGCCAGAAACGAGATGAGTCGGGCGTCAGCGCTTCATCAATCAGAATTATCTTCCCGTCGCGGTCGCGCCCGAACTCAAACTTTGTATCCGCTATGATGATGCCGCGCGAGCGAGCGTAACTGCTCGCCTCGCTGTAGAGACGAAGCGATATGTCGCGCAGAGTGTTCGTGGCTTCATCTCCTATGATGTCGCGCATCTGCTCTTCGGAGATGTTTTCGTCGTGTCCCTCTTCGGCCTTGGTCGCGGGCGTGAAGATTGGCTCCAACAATTGATCCGACTCGCGCAATCCAGTGGGAAGCTTGTGGCCGCAGACTTCGCCCGTGCGTTTGTAATCTTTCCACCCTGAGCCTACAAGATAACCGCGAACCACACATTCGACAGGGAAGACCTCAGTGCGGCGCGCAAGCATGGAGCGTCCTCCCAGAATCTCTTTGTGACGACGAACGCTCTCAGGCATCTCTTCAATCCTGGCCGTGACCAGATGATGCGGCGTGATGCTCTTCAACCTCTCGAACCAGAAGCGCGAAAGCTGCGTCAGGACTTCGCCCTTGCGAGCAATTGGCGTGGGCAGCACGCAGTCGAAGGCGGAGATTCTATCCGTAGCCACTATCAGAAAATGCTCGTCGTCAACGCTGTAAACGTCGCGCACCTTACCGCGTTTGACTAATTGCAGGTCGCTGATAGATGTTTCGAGAACAGTAGCGGCAGCAGTCATATTGATTAGCTCGATTCAGATTATTTAACTAAGCCCTAATTGAGAGTGAGCGAGATTGTGATGTCGCAGAACTTTTTTGTCAAGGTGGATTCAAACAGGGATAGACAGGATAAGCAGGATAAAAGAGAAAGAATGTATTCTTCTTTATCCTAACAATCTCTGTCTATCCTTGTTAATTTCTTTCTTATCCTAGAGCTTCTCGCAGGCGGCGAATCTGAGAGGCGTGGTTGTGCGCGTGCGCGGCGTAAATCCTGAGCCAGTCTTCAGCAGTGTAGGTTGGGTGCTCAGGGTGAGAGCCTTCGCGCTTCCATTCCTCTTCGGTCATGATGCGTAGGAGTTGCGTGGTGCTTGAGCGTGCGCCGCGTAATGCGTCCAGCGCAGGTTGAATGTCGCGCTCGTTATACCTGAGCTTCACGGCGAAATCTGCCTCGTCGTAGCTTTCAATCGCGGGCCTGTCCTGTGCTATCAGCTTGCGTATGCGAATGGCGCTCGTCATCTCGCTGTCCGCGAGGTGCTGCACAATCTCGCAGGCGCTCCATTTACCCTCAATCGGATGAGAGGTCAAATGATTTTTCGGAAATCCTTCCAGGCTTTTCTCCACTTCAGAGTATCCGTCCGCGTACTGCTCTATCAGGCTTTGCCTTTCTTCGGGGGTCATCTAATTATCTCCTTTTCCGATTGCTGACTTCTGTGCAACAATACACGCACAGTTCACGTAAATACAACTCCTCTTTTTCAATCATGCGACCTGAAATGTAAGGGTACAATCGACTGAATCATTAAACCCGGAGAGCATCATGCGACCTCTTTCATACAGGACTTCACTTTACGTTAAGGCTTTATCTCTGGTGCTGGCGTTGACGTTGTGTGCGCCTGTTGCGAGTCTCGCGGCGAGGCCCGCGCGCAAGCAGCAAGCGCAGACGCAGAAGCGCTCGCTTCCGCCAAGACAATATATCCCAAGCCGTGATTACGACACGCGCAACATTACGCTCAACCTGCGCTTTAACTGGGAACTGGAGCAGGCCATAGGCACGGCCACCATTACTTTCGCGCCTCTTTCAACAAACCTGCGCCGGGTGGACTTCGACGCGGCCAACATGACATTTAATTCCGTCAAGCTTGCTTCCGGCACGCCTCTTAAATTCGAAGCGGATGCCAAGCGCGAGAAGCTGAGCATAATGCTAGACCGCGCTTACCAGCCCGCGAACGTCATCACCGTAGTAATTGATTATCGCACCAACGGCACGACAGCAGGCGGAGGACTAGCAGGCTTCGGGCGAGGGCTGAGCTTCATCAAGCCCAGGCCCGACGACCCGAATCGCCCGCGTCAAATCTGGTCGCAGGGAGAGTCCGAATACAATCACTACTGGTTCCCCTGCTTCGACCATCCGAACGACTTCGCAACCTCTGAGATGATTGCGACGGTTGACAAGCCTTTGATGGTCATCTCGAACGGGCGGCTAGTGGAGACCAGGGACAACAGGGACAACACGCGCACCTTTCACTGGAAGATGGATCAGCCGCACGCAAGCTACCTGACTTCAATCGTAGTGGGCGAGTACACGCCGATTGAACAGAGGTATCAGGACATTCCCGTCATCTCTTACGTCTATCCGAACGAAGTTAAGGAAGGACGCGTGACGGTTGCGCGCATGGCTGACATGGTCAGGTTCTTCTCTGAGAAGACGGGCGTGAAATATCCTTACGCGAAGTACGCGCAGACGATGACGCGGGACTTCGGCGGCGGCATGGAGAACATCTCCGCCACCACGCAGACAGACCAGATGATTCACGACGCGCGCTACGAGCTTGATGCGGACAGCGACGGCCTGCAATCGCACGAACTGGCGCACCAGTGGTTCGGAGACCTGGTAACGTGTCGCTCCTGGTCGGACATCTGGCTCAACGAAAGCTTCGCCACGTACTTTCAGGCCATGTGGGACGAGCATCATCTGGGGCGCGACGATTTTCTTTACCTGGACGTGAAGGGCAATCAGGACGCTTACTACTCCGTGTGGCGGAACAATCAGCGACGACCGATTGTGACCAGCAACTACCAGAACCCGGACGCTGTCTTCGACACTTACGCTTACCCGCGCGGCGGCGCTGTGCTTCACATGCTTCGCATGGCTCTGGGCGAAGAGAACTGGTGGCGCTCAATCAATCACTACTTGACGAAGTACGCGCACCAGCCCGTTGAGACCGAGCAGCTACGCATAGCAATCGAAGAGAGCACTGGACAGCCTATGGACTGGTTCTTTGACCAGTGGGTTTACAAGATGGGACATCCCGTTTTCCGCGTGACGAAGAATTATGATGCTGCTACGAAGAACCTGGTGCTCACGGTCAGGCAGGAGCAGAAGCCTGACCCCAACTGGGATTATCCGCAGGCCACGTTCTTCCGCACGCCGGTTGATATAGAGATTGCTGCAGGAACGGACACGAAAGCCGTCAAAGTTACACGCGTCTGGATAGAGCCAAAGGAGGAGCAGACTTTTAACTTCCCCGTTGAAGCAGAGCCGACGCTGGTGAATTTTGATTACGGTAACACGCTCATCAAAGAGGTGAAGTTCGAGAAGCCTACGGCAGAGCTTCTTTATCAACTCTCGCGCGACGAAGACGTGATGGGGCGAATGTGGGCGCTAGGACAATTGACAGAAAAACTCAAAGCTGCGGCGACGGCAGAGAGCGAGAAGCAGCAGATAGCGCAGGCGGTTGCAACAACTCTGACCGGCGACAAGGCTTGGGGAATGCGCGTGGAGGCTGCGGCTGCGCTGAACGGCGTGACGAATGATACCGCGCGCAACGCTTTGATTGCGGCGGCGAAGGATGCTAACGCGCGCGTGCGCGCCCGCGCCATAGCTTCGCTGGGGGCAAGTAAAGACCCTTCGCTCGCAAAGCTCTATCTTGAGCACCTGTCGGACGAAAGCTACGCGACTATAAGAGAGTCCGCCAGGGCACTTGCTCAGACGAAAAGCCCCGAAGCTTATGACGCGCTCGTGCGCTTGTTTGATGCTCCGTCCTGGCGCGACCACATAAAGGTCTCGGCACTGAATGCTTTGGCCTTGCTGGGCGACCGCCGCGCGCTCGATTTAGGCTTCCGTTACGCGGCGGCAGGCAATCCCGCAAACGTTCGCAGCGCGGCCTTTATGTTCCTGGCTTCTATGGCGCGCGACGACCAGCGAGTCTATCCGCTCATCTCCGAAGGCTTCCGGCAGGCGGCGCTTAATCGAAGCCCCTCGCTCTTCCAGATGGCGGAGGCGCTGGTCGTGCTGGGCGACAAACGCGGGATGGAGTTGTTCGAGCAGCTGCGAAAGCAGCTTAGCGGCGACACAGCGCTTCTGAACTTTATAAGCAACTACGAGGAGCGTTTGCGAAAGAGCCTGGCACAGCCCGCGCAGCCCAAGCCTTCGGGGCAGTGAGCGGGAAGAAGTCACACGGGTTCAGGGCTTTGCCGCCCGCGCAGGGATGCTCGTTTAAGTCCCATAACGAGACGGCAAAGCCCCTTTTATAGTGACTCGTAGACGGGAGCCGAGGGGCAGAGTGTTTCGAACCGTACCGACCGGAATCCGGCATATATGTAACTTAATGCTTGAGTTTCCCCTTGTCCCCCTGTTATATTCTATTTTGACCGGGGCTTGCGCCCTCGCCACAGGCGCTCCCTTTTGCATGGACACGCCATCCGTCCTTCGCCTTATAAACCACTGATGCCAACTTCCGTAGATAAAGCCAGGAGCAGAGAAGATAACGAAACGGCACTGCCTGCTGAGCGTAAAACGACGCTGCTAGTGGTTGAAGACGACGAGAATATCTCAAGCGCCATCAGCGAATATTTTACTCGCGCGGGCTACATGGTGAAGACGGCTGAAGACGGCGTGGCCGGAGTACAGTCGGCGCTGCACGACCACCCGGACGCTGTAGTGCTAGACCTGATGCTGCCGAAGATGGACGGACTGGCAGTTTGTCGTGAGTTGAGGGAGAAGGCTTCCTACATTCCCATCCTGATGCTGACGGCAAAGGACGACGTGGTTGACAAGGTGTTGGGACTTGAGATGGGCGCGGATGATTACATCACCAAGCCTTTCTCTCTGCGCGAGCTTGAGGCTCGCGTCAAGTCTGTGCTGAGGCGCGTGCGGACGAGCGTCACAGCAGACGGCAACTCTGATGAAGCGCCGATTGTGCGCGGTCGCCTTCGCATAGACCCTTCAAAGCGCGAAGTTGTCGTGGGCGATAGGCAAGTGGAACTGACGCCGAAGGAGTTCGACCTCCTGCGGCTCTTCGCATCGAACCCAGGGAGGGTGTTCCCCCGTAAGTACCTGCTTGAAAAAATCTGGGACTATTCATACGAAGGCTACGACAGGACGATTGATTCACACATCAACCGGCTGCGCGCTAAGATTGAAGAGAACCCGGAGAATCCACAAATGGTCTTGACTGTCTGGGGCATCGGCTACAAATTCAGCGACGAGCAATAACAAACCCCTTCTTGCTCCACATCACCCGCCTCTCACTCGCTCGCTGAAATCAAGCCCCTACCGAAGTGCAGTCGAAATCTTCTATGAACTCTTGTATTTGATTCCAGACTCGGGGTGCCTTTGTCGCCGCGACTGAAGCTCGTCTTCAGCTTCGGACGACGCTTGTATCCCGCCTCCTTAATCCAGAAGTTATGAAAAACTCAATGCTTCCCTCGAACGCGGTCGAAAATAAAGCCATGCGAAATATCAAGATGATGAAGAGAGCTATTCGAATCTCTGCCATAGGCGCGGTCTTTGCCGCCTCTGCCTTCCTGCCTTTCCCTAATCCGCAAGCGCAGAAAAAGGATGCGCCGAACGTGACAGGGATTAGCTCACGCAAGACTGCGCGAGGACAGGTCATCACCATCACGACCGACGGGCCGGTGAGCGGCACGCAGACCTGGCAAGACCCCAACGGCAAGTTCAACCTTGTGCTGCCGGGTTCGGGCGCAAGTCAGGTGAGTGGCGCGCCCGGAGGTGTAGCCGTGCGTAAGCTCGGCAACTCCCTGGGCATAGAAGTGCCCACGAAGCCCGGCGCGAACGTGACCGTGCAGCCACGCGCCAACGGCGTAGACCTGATAGTCGAGGGTGAAGTCGAATCTCCGAAGAGCGCTGCTCAAAGCGAAGCATCGGGTTCATCAAATGGAACACGCACGCGCACCAGCACGCTCAACGTGCCGGATGTCGCCAGGCCGTATTCACCACCTCCCGCCACCTCAAGCATCTCTCAGTCGAGCGCCCCGTCTACGACAACGGCAGCGCCCGCGACTGCGACCGCTCAACCGCAGGCGAACAACCCTGCGACGACACCCGCTTCGCAGCCCGCGACAACGGCAGGCAATTCAGCCGCCACCACGCCAGCCGCTCCTGCTCAGCCTCCTGCGGCAGCGCCTACTGAGACGACAGAAGAAGGCGGCGGGCTGACTTCGTACATCTTCTCTTACACGGGCCTGGCGGTTCTGCTGCTTGTGGGTCTGGTGGTCGTGCTCGTTCTTCGTCGTCGCCAGGATGGCGGCTGGGAGAATGTGGAAGACACCAGCGTCGAGAAGAATAAGAAGGCCGTAGCCTCTGCTCCCGTCAGCGTGCTGGACGAAGAGACGGAGCGCACGGGCGAGCGTCGCAAGCGCGCCCGCAGAAAAGGCTCCTGGGGCGGTCGTCGCGTGACAGACCAACCCGAAGCGCTGGTTAAATCTTCCGGCGTGGGGCAGATGATTGAAGGGCGCGAGACTGCTATGGAGACCAGACAGAACGTGCTGGTGCCGTCGTCGCTCTTCGGCGAGTATCGCGTGGATCAGGAGATAGGAAAGCTTCTATTGGGACAGCCGCACAGGATTGACGTTCTGGCCTCGCGTGCGCCCGATGACCGCCGCGCGATGGAGACCTCTTTGTTGAAAGCGCTGGATTCGCCGGACTGCGATGAAGCAATGCGTCGTCGTGCGCGCGAAGCACTGGAAGATTACGGCTACGTGGCAAGACAGAGCGCGGCGCTGCTGCTTTCGCAGGACGCTTACGAGCGCGCCTCCGCCGCACGCATCCTTGGCGAAGTTCAATCGGCTTCCTCTCTGCCTTTCCTGCTTGAAGCTCTTTACGACTCGGAACAGATTGTGCGTTCGCAGGCCGTGACAAGCATAGGCGCGCTCAAGCGTCCTGCGGCCATTGGTGCGCTGCTCGACATGGCGCGTCGTTACCCGGACATGCCCGCTAATCTAATCAGCCGCGCCTTGAGCGATTGCTCCGTTGAGAGCCTGAATTTTATGGAGGGCATGCCACAGGGCCAACTGCTGCTCAACTCCGGCGAGGACGGAATGTTCACGGGCGAGATAACGCAGCTTGAGCCTGCTACGGATTTCGAAGCTCTGCCGGAATGGCTCGAAGACGAGAATCTGGCGGAAGCTCTGGAGAGACTCGCCAGCACGGATGTCGAAGCGCGAACGGCTGCCGCAACTTCTCTGGCGCAGTATCAGGTTCAGCGCTCCGTGGACGCGCTGACAGTGCTCGCCAGCCGCGACACCGAGGCGAGCGTGCGCGCCGCAGCCGTCACAAGCCTCGGCGTCATAGACCACGAGTCCGTCTTTGCTCCCGTCCTGATGGCCTTTGCTGATGACGCGCGTGAAGTCCGCGCGGCGGCTGCACGCGCTCTCTCTCGTCTGAACTTCAACCGCGCGGACGCTTACGTTCGCTTGATTGATTGCGCGGACGCGGAGACGTTAACGAGCGTGGCCCAAGCCTGTGTTCACGCAGGCATGGCGAAGCAGGCCGTTGACCGGCTGGCGAGCGAAGACCGTCGCCAGGCTTACGAAGCGTTCACGCTGCTGTCGCTTCTGGTTAGAGCGGGCGAGAACGAGCCTATACTTGAAGCCATACGGTCGCACCGCAGCGATGATGTTCGTCTCGCGGCCATAAAGGTTCTGGGAATCTTCGGACGCCCCGAAGTTTTACAGAACTTGAGAGAGCTTGCGGTCACGGACGGCATCCCTGAGACTGTTCGCATGGCGCTGATGGAGGTCGTGTATAAAATAGACCAGGCTACGAATCAACCGGAGGATTATTCGGCGGTGACGATTGACCCGGTTTGATTGTTAAATGGGTGATGACAAGAGAGCCTTTTGCGTTGCATAATGCTGAGCGGAATCCAACGTCTTATCAGCTCAACTGACCCGGTGATATTCAACATGCCCCGCTCACCTCTAAAAGTTAATAGCTGGCGCGCTCCTTTGCTGTTGCTTGCCGTCGCGGTTTTCGTCTCTCTCATGCTCGTGGAGGCTGGAGCCGAAGGCTGGCGTCCACAGCCTTCATCCGACGACACCTCAAACTCGCAGCCGCAGGGCCGCCGCAAGAGCATAGCTTCCGTCCGCAGCGTTGATACTACGGACGGCTCGCGCGTGACCATCGCGGCGGACGTTCCGCTCAACGATTACGAAGCGTACTGGGGCGGCGACCGTTTCTTCGTCATCATCCCTAATGCAGAGATAACTTATCAGAACGTGCAGACGCTTCAGGCTTCGCTGCGCGGCCAGGGCTTTCAGGACATACGCATAGAGAGGAAGGGAAACGACCTTGTCTTCTCCTTCCGCATGCGGCCAGGGTTCAGAGCGCGGCCTGAGCAGAAGTTCAACCGGCTGGACATTATCCTGACGGCTCCGCCGGGCGTCGTTCTGACTCCGAACGCCAACCGGAACCAGAACAGAAACACCGGCCCCGTGACGCGTCCGGGCAACACCAACACGGGCGGCACTTCATCTTCAGGCGGAACCGGAGGCAATAGAGGAACCGGCGGCGGAACCTATGCCGGTACATCTTCGGGCGGCGGCACGCGCGGAGGCGGCGGTGGTAGCGGCGGCGGGCGTACTCGCGGCGGCAGGTCTGGAGGCTATTCCGGCTACGGCGGCGGCGGTGGTGATAGAGGAGGCGGTGCGCCTCTGAATATTCCTCTGCCGAGCGACATTCAGCAGGCTACGCCTACGCCGGGCGCATCTCCGAACGCCGCTACCAGCACGAGTCCGACTGCCAGCCCGTCCACGAGTCCAGCTACGGGTGCAGAGACGGCGCAGACCACCGGCTCGCCCACGGCTTCTATTTCGCCCACGCCCGAACAGATTGCACAGGCCAACCAGCCGCCCGCAGGGCCAGTCACGGCTCCGCCCTCGACTTCTTCGACCGACACGAACGCGCCAGCCGCGACCAACACGGGCTTTGCCGCAGCCATTAGAGACAACTGGCTGCCGCTCCTGATAGGACTGCTGGTGCTTGCGGCCATAGGTCTGCTGCTCGCTTCTCGCTCTCGCGCGGACGGTCGTGAAGGGCGCGAGCCGGAGCGTTTGCAAACCAAAAAGGTGGAGACGATTAAAGAGAAGCCCGTCTCGCGCACGGGCGCGGCGGTTGCGGGCGGTGCTGCGGGTGCTGCTGCCGTCGCCGCTATGGCGAAAGAGTCTCGCGCCAAAACCGCAGAGGCCAAAGAGGCCGTCAAGGAGGAAGAGTCCAAAGCTATTGAGCCGGTCGTTCCCGCCGTGGGGATGGAACAGATTGGCTCCGAAGTTAAGAGCCTGCTGGACGGGAGCGCTTATGACGAATCCGTCATTGGCTCTACGAATCCAGAGACGCGCCAGATAGTCGCCACGGAGCTTATGGCTGCGCTCGCCAGCCGCAATCCAGAAAGGCGTGACCGCGCTCGCGCAGCTTTCACCAAACACGGCTTCTTCGACGAGGCCACGAAAAAGTTACGCACCTCAAGCGAGGCAGCCGAGCGCATTTCGGCTGCGCGTGCCCTCGGACTGACGCAGGATCGCGCGGCCACGCAGCATCTCATCGCCGCTCTCGAAGATGAAGACCCTGAAGTGAGGCGCGCGGCTGTCAACGCGCTCGCGGAGTTGCGAGACCCCGCAGCCATTGGCCCGCTCAACGCTCTTCTTGAGCGCGAAAAGAATCGCAAAGTCCCGCATTCGCTCATACGCCGTGCGATAGAGGCGAGCGCGACCATTGATCTTCCTCAAGCAGAGGCTTCGCCACCCAGCGCCACTGCACAGGAAACACCCGACACAAGTGCAGACAAGAAAGATAAAGACGACGAGGATCGTGAGGTATTCGAGATATGACGGCGAGCGCTTTGCTCACAGAACTGCATGACAGAGGTGTGCTGCTCACACTGACGGGCGATGATCGTCTCAAGATAGACGCACCCAAAGGCGTTATCACTGCGGAGCTACGCGACGCGCTTGTGGCGAACAAGTCCGAGTTGATCACGCTCCTTCAACAACAGGCCGCGCAGGCCGAAGAGGAAGAAGCGCGCAGAAAGAGTGCCGAAGAAGAGGAGCAGAGACTCGCGGCTGAAAGTGCCGCACGCGCAAAGGCCGAGGAAGAAGAAGCGGCCCGCCGCGAAGAAGAGGCCGCAGCTACCAGGGCCGCAGCCGAGGCGGAAGAAAAACGTAAGGCCGAGGAAGAGGAGCGCGAGCGTCAGGCTGAAGCAGCAAGGCTTGAGGAAGAGAAGCGCGCTGAAGAAGAGCGGCAGCAGGCAAAAGCCGAAGCGCAGCGCAAGCGAGAAGAGCAGCAGGAGAGATTGCGCGCCGAAGCAGAGGCCAGGTGGCGCGCGGAGGAAGATGCTCGCCGCGCCGCAGAGCAGCAGGAGAAAGAAGCGCAGGAGTCTCGCTCTAAAGCCGACGCAGAGCGCACACAGAGAGAGGCCGCAGTCGCACAGCTACAGGCGGCGGAGTCTGCCCGGCTTGCGGCTGAGGCGGAAGAGCTTCGTAAACGTCTGGATGCGGAAGTCGCGGGGCGAAAGAAGGCCGAAGAGGAACTCGCTCGCCTTCGCAACGAGACGGAGACCGCTCGGACGCGCGCGGAGGAAGACTCGAAGGGACGCGTTGCGGAAGAAGCACACCGCCGCGCCGAAGAGGACGACAGGCGTCGCGCAGAAGAGGACGCCGCACGCGCTCGCGCCAAAGAAGAGGCCAGGCTGAGAGCCGAGGCGGAGACTGCGCGCCGTCATGCCGACGAGCAGGCGGCAGCACGCAAGCGCGCGGAAGAGATGCTCGCGCGTCTTCAGGCCGAGCATGAGTCTGCCAGAAAGCTCGCGGAGGCAGAGTCCCGTCGGCAGGAGGACGCGGAAGCCGCACGCCTCAAGCTCGTCGAAGATGAAAAGAGCGCTCGCGCAGAGATTGAAGAAGCGCGTAGGAAGGCCAAAGCGGAAGCTGCCGCGCGTAAGAAGATTGAGCAGGAGGCAGCGAAGCTTCGCGCAGAAGTCGCCGCCGCAGCAGAGCGTGCCGAAGAGGCCGCACGTTTACTTGAGGAGGAACGAAAGCGCGCCGAAGCAAGTCTCATTCAACTTGAGGCGGAAGCCAAAAGAGCCGTAGAGGCTGAGACCAAACGATGGGAGTCGGAAGTCGAGGGCGCGCAGAGGCAGGTCGAAGCCGCTACGCATCGCGCTGAAGAGATGGCGAAGGTGGCCGACGCCGAAGCCCGCCAGCGCGCAGAGAGCGAAACCAAGCTTCGCACCGAAGCCGAGGCTGCGCGAAAGCAGGTGGAAGAGGCTGCGGCCTTGCGTGCCAAGGCTGAAGAAGAGATAGCTGCTGCTCGCGTGCTTGTGGAAGAAGCGTCGTCGCGCCATGAAGCCGAGTTGGCTGCCGCTCTCAAACAGGCTGATGAGTTGAAGCGACAGGCTGAAGAGGCCGAAAGCCGCGCGGCTGAAGAAGCGAAGCTTCGCGCTTCTCTTGAAGCTGCACGGCAGCAGGCCGAAGAGGCTCTGGAAGCGGAGCGACGCCGCATAGAGGAAGAGATTGCGCGGCTGCATGCCGAGCAGGAAGAGATACGCAGGCAGGCGGAAGAGTCCGCGCGTCAAAATGCGGAAGCTGAGACTCGCCGTCGTCTGGAAGAAGAGATTACGCGCGCAGCAGAAGCCGCGCGCTTGCAGGTTGAAGAAGAGAGGCAGCGAGCGGAGACTGAAAGTAAGCGACGCGCAGAGGAAGAGGCCGCCGAAGCCGTCCGCCTCAAGGCCGAAGAAGAGCTTGCTAGGCTTCGCGCCGAACAGGACGAAGCGCTTCGTCTGCGTGAAGAGGAAGCTGCTCGTAGCGCAGAGGAGCGGGAACGCTACGAAGCTGAGATGGCCCGTCGCGCCGAAGAGGAGCGCGAGCGTGCGAAGGCTGCCCGTCTCTCCGAAGAGGAAGAAGCGCGCAGGAGCGCTCAGCTTGAAGCAGAGCAACGCGCCTGGAACGAGCAGAAGCGGCTTGAGGCTGAAGCCGCCGCGCGACTGCTTGAGCAGCAGGAAGTGTCCGCAAGCCCTGAAGAGGTAAAGGCCGTTGAGCCTGTCAGGGACATCGAGGAGATTATGGTGGATTTGGAATCCACCGCTATTGAAGTCGCCCCGCCGACAGAGCAGGTCGATTACGCAGAGCCTTTGATAGAGCGCAACGACGGCGCGGCAATAGGCTGGGTCGAGATTGATTTGAGCGAGCCGGAGATTGTGCGCCACGCTCAACCCATTCGCCCCGCTCCTAAGCCTGAGCCGCTCGTTCAGGAAGAGCGGGAGACTTTCATCCTTGGCAACGCCGAGACGGAAACCGTCATGGTCGAGCCTGAATGGGAGTCTGCCGAAACGTTCACAGACACGAAAGCTGTGCAGGAGGCTCCTGCTGCGCCTTCGGCCAGCGCGCAGACAGAACCCGTCAAAGACATTGCCCCGGTCGTCGAAGACAAGGGCATCGCTCTGGTAGGCGACGAGTTCCTGGGCGTGCCTAGCGCAGTCCTCAAGCGCCTGTCGAGCGAGGACGAGATAGAGCGAGCGCAGGCCGTCACAGACCTTGCGCGCGTAGGCGGGGACGATTCCTTCCGTCAAATCACAGCCGCCTTCGACGACCCGTCCGTGGAGGTCAGAAACGCTGCGGCGCGCACGCTCTATCAACTCAACACAGACCGCGCCGCGACCTTCACGCGTGCGCTCAGAGAAGCTCCGCCGGAGCGTCGCCGTCAGATAGGCGCTGCCCTGGCAACTTCGGGCCTCGCTGGCGAAGCCATAGGGCACCTGATGGGCGAGAGCCGCGAAAAGACTTACGACGCCTTCTCGCTGCTCTTCCTGATGTCGAAGGCCGGAGAGGTGCAGCCGCTTATGCGCGCCATTGAAGAGCACCCGAACAACGAAGTGCGACTGGCGGTCGTCAAGCTTCTGGCCCTGAGCGGCCAGCAGGAAATCCTTCCGGCCTTTCGCCGCCTGGCCGTGCGAGGGTCGCTGCCGCCCGAAGTCCGCTCCGCAGTTATGGAGGCCATCTACCAGATAAGCAGCCAGGCTTCGGAATCAACCTCTGCGGCCTGAGGCCGGAACAAAATCTGCACTTACTTTAAAGAGGCGCGCGAATGCTCATTTGCTAGCATCGCGCGCCTCTTCGTATAATCATCTTTTCAGAAAGGCGGATTATATGAAGACGATTGTTTTCGCGTGCGTGAGCCTTCTTCTTGCCCTGACTCTCTGGCAATCATCCTCGCTTGCACAGACGCACCAGCCCGTGCCGCGTGCCGAAGGGAACTTAAAGGGTCTCGTCTCAGACCCGAACGAAGCGCGCGTCGTCGGCGCGAAAATCACGCTTGAGAATAAGCAGTATAGATTCGAGGCAGGGTCGAACGACGAGGGAGCTTTCGACGTGCGGCTCCCCGTAGGCGAGTACCAGTTAACAATCGAAAGTAACGGCTTCAAAGTTTATAAAAAAAGGGTTCGTGTCGAGGCAGATAAAACGGACACCATCAACGTTACTATATGGCCTGGCGGAGGCTCGCACCCCTTTAAGATTAAATAGGAATTTAGTGTGACTCGGCTGGCTTTGATTTTTTAAGACCCTCTCTCAACCTTTTTTCTCCCGAAGAAAGATTAACTTAATGCCTTTTCAACTTCGTTCGGATTTCAAGCCGCAGGGCGACCAGCAGCAGGCCATTGATGCGCTCGTGCGCGGGCTTAACGAGGGCGCGAAAGACCAGGTGTTGCTCGGCATCACTGGAAGCGGCAAGACCTTTTCCATAGCCAGCGTCATTCAGACCGTGCAGCGCCCCACGCTCGTCATGGCCCACAACAAAACTCTGGCCGCGCAGCTCTACCAGGAATTCAAGTCTTTCTTTCCCGAAAACGCCGTAGAGTATTTCGTCTCCTACTACGACTACTACCAGCCGGAAGCATACGTGCCCGCCTCCGACACCTACATAGAAAAAGAGGCCACCATCAATGACGAGATTGACCGTCTCAGAATGAGCGCCACGCGCGCGCTCTTCGAGCGACGAGACGTAATCGTGGTCGCAAGCGTCTCCTGCATCTACGGCCTTGGCGACCCCGACGCTTACTACGGCATGCTGCTTTTCCTTGAGCCGGGCGCGAAAATGGCGCGCGAGGCTCTGCTGCAAAAACTGGTCGAGCTTCAATACGAGCGCTCAGACATAGAGTTCGAGCGCGGCACGTTCCGCGTGCGCGGCGACGTGGTGGAGATTTATCCCAGCTATCAGGATCAGGCTTATCGCGTCGAATTGTGGGGCGAAGAGGTTGATTCAATCTCTACGATTGACCCGCTCCTCGGCGAAGTACTGCACAAGCACACTTCGCGTCTTCCCATCTATCCAAAGTCTCATTACGTGATGTCTAAGCCGACCATCAAACGCGCGCTCAAGACGATTCGACAAGAGCTTGATGAGTGGGAGCCTATGCTCATCAACGAGGGAAAGCTCATAGAAGCGCAGCGCCTTCACCAGCGCACCATGTATGACCTTGAGATGATTAAAGAGATGGGTTTCTGTCGCGGCATAGAAAATTACTCGCGCCACCTGACGGGCAAAGCGCCGGGACAGCCGCCGCCGACGCTGCTCGATTATCTCCCGCGCGATACCGTCATCGTCATAGACGAATCGCACCAGACTGTCCCTCAAATCGGCGGCATGTTCAAAGGCGACCAATCAAGAAAGCGCACGCTCGTTGAGTACGGCTTTCGTCTTCCATCGGCTATGGACAATCGCCCGCTCAACTTCGAAGAGTTCGAGGCGCGCATAGGACAGACCATCTACGTCTCGGCTACTCCGGGGCCGTATGAGTTGACCAAATCCGGCGGAGAAGTCGTGGAGCAAATCATTCGCCCGACCGGCTTGATGGATCCCGAAGTCGAGGTGCGCCCCGTCAAGGGACAGATTGATGACCTGCTGGAAGCATGCCGCGTCCGCGCAGAGCGCAACGAGCGAGTGCTGGTCACAACTCTGACGAAGAAGATGGCCGAAGACCTCACGGAGTATTTCGCTGAAGTCGGCGTGCGCGTCCGTTATCTTCACTCGGACATAGAGACTCTTGAGCGAATAAAAATCCTGCGCGACCTCAGGCGCGGCGAGTTCGACGTGCTGGTCGGCATCAACCTCCTGCGCGAAGGACTAGACCTGCCCGAAGTCTCGCTCGTAGCAATCCTCGACGCAGACAAGGAAGGGTTCCTGCGTTCTGAACGCTCCTTGATTCAGACCATAGGCCGCGCAGCACGCAACGCTGCGGGCAAAGCTATTCTCTACGCAGACAAGGTTACGGATTCCATGCGCCGCGCCATTGAAGAGACAGAGCGCCGCCGAGCGATTCAGGAAGCCTACAACCGCGAGCACAATATCACGCCGCAGACCATCATCAAGCCCGTGGAAGCAACGCTCGTCACTGCATACGAAGCGGACTACTTCAAAGTGCCCATCAACCTTGAAGAGTACGACGAGTACACGCGCGAGAACATTGACGCCACCATAGAGCGCATGGAACACGAGATGCGCGAAGCCGCCAGGCGCTTCGAATTCGAACGCGCCGCAGAACTACGCGACCGCATCAAGTACCTCAGAGAGCGCGAGCTTCAGCTAACGTAAAAGTAAAATTAACAGGATGGACAGGATAAAGAAATAGTTCTGCTTTTATCCTGTCCATCCAGTTAATTTTTACTACTCGGAGAGAATTGCGAGACGAGCGTGCCGAATTGGCCGAAGGCCGAGCGCGTTCTTTTTTCAAAGCCGCCTTCGACCAGATTGGTCTCGCTCGCGGTGTAGGGAAGTTGTTTGAGCGCTCGCTCCACTTCTTCCTGATTGAAGGGGCGCGAGCGTGCAGCCGGTTCGGAAGCGATGGCCGTGATGACGTTGCGCGCCGAAAGCTCGTCATACGTCAGGGTAAGAACGCCCGCATTGTTTGAAGCCCTGCGAAGCGATTCCTGAAAGGGCGCGCTCGCATCCAAAGTTTGGCCCCCCGCACGCGCTTCCAGACAGCGCCGAACGTTTGCTTCCGAACCCATGATTAGATTGCCCGCGACGAAACTCGCAGCACCGCGCTCTTCGTCGCGCGAGACGAGCAGGTCTGCGTCGCCTATGCGCTCGACTCTGGGCTTCGGCCCCAGTCGCTTGGAGACGAAATCACGCAGAGCCTTTTCATCCTTCACCTCTACGATGGTGATGGTGCCGGAGCCTGCGCTATCCAGGCTGGCCGTCAAAATCTCTGAACCGATTGCGGTGAGAAAAGCGTCAGGGTCTTCGATTCCGTAAGGCTCCAGCGCAGCTTTCAGCAGGACGCTGACGGAGATTGCGCCGAGCGCGTCCAGTTGCGAAGAGATTGCGGCGTTGAATCCGCGCCATGCCTCCGCCGTGTCGCGGTAGTTGTAACGCGTCACCCTGTATGTCTCCTGCGGCAGAAGCTTGCTGGCTTTAATCTCAGAAGCCGAGGCCGGTGCGAGCGGGCCTTTCAAACGCTCCGGCACTCCATTTTGCAGGGCCAGAAAATATCTGTCCTCCACGGCCCCGCTCACAAAACGAGCGCTCCATCCGGCCCCGCCCATCAGCTTGTTCGCCAGTTGCGGAAGCCGTGAAGCGATTGCCCCCTGAATCTGCGGGTTGTTCGAGATTTGACCCGCGTAGGCCGCAATGCCCAACTCCAGAAGCTGCGCCGCGCCCTGCGGCGAGACATAGCCGAAGGCCATAGCGCTTCGAGCATCAACACGCCTACGCATCTCTTCCAGAGCAGGATTGCCAAGAAGGCTCGGCCTCTCGCCACGCCTGACGGCCAGTATAGTGCGTACGGAATTTTCATCCGTGCCTATGACGGCAACGCTGCCCGTGACGGCTGCGACAATCTGCCGCTCGCCCGCAGGCGCTTTCCATGTGATGAACTCAACATCGTCAATCTTTTTCCGCTCGACCGAAGGAGACTTGTACGCGCGCCGAGCGAAATCACCTATGCGCTTTTCCACAGCCGCACGCGTTCGCCACTCGCTCATGTGAGTCTCCGCCACGACGCTGTAGCGAGGTTTAATCTTTAAAGTGTCGCCCGCGTCCGCCGCCTCCAGGCTCAAGACCGCTATGGCTATCTGCGCGCGAGCGAGCGCCACGGTTTCAGCAGAGCCAAAGCCTGTCCACGCAGGCACCCAACTTAACCATGCAATCTCGCCTATGTATGAACTGATGCCAGCCGGAGGCGCTAAAGCCTTCCAAGCGTCCGTCTGACTCATGCCGCGAACTATTTCGGGAAGACTATTTGCTTCCATGTAAACGAGCGTGTCCGCCGGAACGTAACCCGCCATGTCTACCTTCTGCGGACGATTCCACCAGAGCAATCCTGCTGCGACTGCGACGAGCACGATTGCGAGTGCTAACAACTTACGAAGAGAAATCATTACAGCTTCATCCTAACTGCATCGGCTAGCACGAAGCAAGAAAGCACGATTTTCAAGTAGGCTCTCCGTTAGAATTCTACTTCCCGTTTTAGATTGATGGGCTTCGAGGTCTGTGATACTTTGACTTCTGTCTTTAGGGATAAACAGGCAGAAAAATTCTATTTAACTTCAATGGATCGAGGTCTAACTCTTTATGTTTTACCGCGAGCTGCGCCCACAGCCACAGGCCGAAGCAGACTTTGACGAGTTCCTGAATTCGCTCCACCGCGACCTGACGGACGGTCGCCACGACCCGAATGACGTAGTGCGCGACACGCTCTACGAGATTTATTACGGCGCGGGCAAATTCGGTGAAGGCATAGGTCGCGCGCCCAGTCTCTCAAATCTTTCGCCCGCAGCCCGCGCTGTGATTCATAACTTCGACCCGCGAAACATCACCACAGAGCCTGAGCATTACACGGACATTGACTCCAGGGCTTATCAGGAGCGCAAGCCCTTCATCTGGCTCTGGCAGATGTACGACCGCTCGCCTCTTGGGCAGAACGCAGTCCTCGGCCATCGCTTTCGTCGCATGCTCGCGCCGCTCATCTTCAAGAGCGTCGGCGAAAACTTCAAATGCTGGCACTTCGTAGAATGGTCTTACGGCTACAACCTCTCCTTTGGTGATAACGTAGTCGTACATCGTCACGTCCTGCTCGACGACCGTGGCGGCATAGAGATAGGCAACAACGTCTCCATCTCGGATTACGCCAACATCTATTCGCACACGCACGACATACACGACATTCACACCGTCTACAACCGCACTACGCGCATAGGCGACGGTGCGCGCATAACCTATCATGCGACTGTGCTGGCCGGAACACAGGTCGGCGCGCACTCCATGGTCGGCACGGGCGCAGTCGCCACAAAGGACGTGGAGCCTTATCACATTAAAGTCGGCATCCCGGCCAAGACCGTCAAGGTAAAAGAGAACCTGGAAGAGCCGCCCGACTGGGATAACGGCGAAGAGTTGAAGTCTGTCAGCGACCGTTGATTATTAAGGCAGGAGGACGGGCGGAGAGATACAGATGATCGTCGTCATGAATCGAATCACCGTAGCTCAGGGGCGCGAAGAGGAGTTTGAGCAGACCTTCGTTGAGCGAGACCGCGCCGTCGACCAGATGACAGGCTTCCTTGACCTACAGGTTTTGCGCCCCGCCGAAGGCCGCACTTATATCGTCATGACTCGCTGGAATTCCCGCGAAGCCTTCGACGCCTGGACGACCTCGGAAGCCTTCCGCTCGGCCCATCAAAAGCAGTCGCCGGGCTTTGCAGAGGGCCGACCCGTGCTGGAAATCTTTGAAGTTCTGACCGCATAACTCTCTGGAATGGATGCGCCGCAGTTCCAGAAAACCCCTTTAATTGAGTACGTATTCGGTCAAATTGAAGCCTTATCTTCTTATATTTCCGCAGTTAAAACCGTAAAAATACCGGTTGACATCGTTGTGATTGTGTTGTAATCTCCTCTCTGACGGTGGAGGCATCCGCCCGTCCCCAGGTCAAAAGCAGTCGAGCTTTTGATTCCATCACGCAGGGCACAAGCCACTAATCGAGCAAGATGCTTACGGCTTGCCGCCTTCTTTGAAAGTCAACCGATAAAGGCACACTCCGTGCGAACGGGGGTCGCAAAGCCTACGGAAGTCAGATGCGTTGAAGAGAATGTGCGGCTCTTTACCCTTTGCTGACTTGGCCGGGTTGCCGAAGTAAGACAGTCAAACGTCTTCGAGGTAGCGGTTGCGGAAATCTCCAGGGTTCCCGACGCCGCGCAAAACTTTTTCGAAAGCGTTTGCCTTCCTGCTCTTCTTTTAGTGTTGAAACAGAAACAGAGGCGCTCCGGTTCAATCAGTTTTCCGGCGAGAGAGAGTAATTCCTTCTTTCTCCGAAGCCAACCGGCTAGTTCGTTTTCCCTTGGGAAACAGAAAGTGCGCGCTTCGCTGTGGCTACATTGAAACCCGCAAATCCTACACTGAAATATAAACCCATGCGCTTTCGACTTAACAGGGCACGCAAAGCCCGCGTTCGTCTACGGCGCATCCATCGCATGCGATCTTCTCTCAAGATTGCGAGGAACCAATAGATCATGCTGAAACGAGCTAAGAAGAATCTGGTCGGATTAGACATCGGCTCAAGCTCGGTCAAGGCCGT